>JAUXCJ010000035.1 GCA_030618965.1 Thiomargarita sp. | reverse complement strand
TGGAGTCCTTCACTGTTTTTATTCAGTAAGATTAAAAAGTGACGCAGTGCATTGGCGGCTTCAATAGCAGAGGCTTTATCGGCATAAGTGCCAAGACACCAATATTGATTGGTATCCATTTGGAATAATAATTGATAATCCGAATTTAAGTTTTTAATTTGATATTTATCAAGATAAATGCCCTCTCTTAATAGCACCTCACTTAATAGATTATTTTTGAGCGGAATGCTATCAGCAATTGTTTGCCGTAATTCATGGAGTGAACCTTTTTTATCCAGTGCGGGTACAGTTTCAAAATTCTTCTCATCTGGTTTAATTAGCTCATAGTTCTCCGCATTCAGATGTTCATAGTCGCTATGTTCTACCAGCTTAATGTTTTGTTCCAGTATCATCCTCGTTAAAGAGGGTACGGCAAGTTGCTCAAAACCCAATAATAGGCTCACTCGTAATTGCAAACCGGAATGCCATGAGCCAGTGCTATAATCCGGTGCAGCGGCACGATCACGCCCTAATTCAATAATGGATTTTAAATATTGAATTTTATTATTAACAATCGCTTGCTTAGCCTCGTCATTGCGATAAGAATAACTAAACAGCCTCAATGAGCGTTGGCTAAATTTTTCACCATACAAAGCCAATAAATAATCCAGCAAACGGCTTTTACGCTCATCATAGTCATCAAATTTATCTATAATTTTTTTGAATATATCAAAGGTATTTTTAGGATAAATAGCATCAATTTCAGCGATTTGTTGCTGACTGAGCAGTTGTACTGAATAGGAACTGCGTTGCTCATTTTCTATAGAAAACAGTGTTTTAACCGAAGCCAGATTCGCTAAAAAATCAGTCAAGAATTGCTCAAAAATCACCAAATAAGATTTGAGTTGCTTCGCTTTAGCCTTGACTTCAGTGGGTGCCGAATCAGGTACACCAAAGGCATTAATACCGTAGGTAATCGGAAATTGATTTTGAATGCTAAAATAATCATCTAATCGCCTTGATACCCCCAGTGGCAAATCATAAAGCTTTGATAAATCTTGTTTCCTCCCCCTTGATGACTGATATTTAAAATTCAATTCCTCGTACTTGGCTCGCACTTCCTCTATCGCAATCGGTAACTTTCGACCATTTTTTCTTAACTCAACTTTGATTTTTCCAGTGGGTGGCTCTGGAATTAACAATCCAATGGCTTTATCAGGCGCTTTAGTTTCAATGACATCATAAAAACGTTGTTGATCTTTTTCTAAATAGAGCGCCTGAATCTGATCCACGCCATCAATTGACTTAATCACCGGAAACAGCGTTGAGACTACAAATTCACTTGGATTATCATTTAGTTCACTGAAAAAACCATGCTCAGTGAATGGTCCAGTAAACAGTTCATCAAGCGGCACCTCTTTATCGAGTCCCGGTTCAAAATGGCTATTTGAGACACTGCCGGCTATCCGACGCGAACACTTAAAATAGATTTCTGCCAAAATATCGGCGGGATAGTGGCTACCCCGGACTTCAATTTGGGCACCAAGTTCATATTCAATATTTTCAACCACACAAATCTCAGCAATATCTTCGCACAAATTTCTTGAACTGTTGTAAATAGCACGTAATTTGTCCAGTGCAGCGGAACTCGATTTGTCGTCAAGCCCTGGCTCAAGCTTAACGAATATTTTATAAAGTCCTTGATATTCAGATTCTTGAGCAATAGTTAACCAGACATTATCAATTTCCTTGACGGCATTAAAAAATACCTTGCGATAATCAAGGATGGTTGTAGGGCGGCAAGGGAATACCTTTTCCGGAGCATGTAATGCCTGATAATCGAAATCAATCTGACCATTTTCACGCACCAGAATATCTTCAACCGCTAATTCAGTACGATAAATCAAATCGGTGAGCGCGTAAATTAGTTGCTCAAGAATCGTGATGCCCGGATCATGCAAATTATAATCAGTCCACACTTGCCCGGAGATTTGCTGAATCAGCTTGATGGCTTCACTTCTTAGACTATCGAAACTGATATCGCTATCGGTGGTTTTTCGTCTTTTGATTGATATGGCTTCAGACATAACTAATTTATTTTTATCGTTTTATTTTCTTTGTAGGGTGGGTAGAGCGGAGCGAAACCCACCACTGTTATAAATTTCAATAATTTGGTGGGTTTCGCTGTCGCTCTACCCACCCTACAAAAGTGTACTAGTCATTACTACAAATTTGCTCATTTTCATCTGGTGCCCAAGGCTCACTCATGTCTTCATCAAACCAGAGTTGGGTGATATAAAATTTTATTTGTATTCCTTCGCCATAGTCACAATGAGTTCGCATCTGAAGATAATATGAGTTGTCTTTATTTTTATCTTTAAACCAGCGCAGCCTAATTTGGTCAGAACGTGAGCGATAATTGGCTTGGTGGTATTTTATTTTTTTCTTCAGATTGAGAAAGTTAAATAGCCAACCTTCTGGATTGAAGGTATTGAGAGCCACCGCTTTCATTAGGGCATATTTGCCAGTTCCCTTTTTGCCAACACCCGCCATAATTTCAAAAGCATGACAACCGGTTAAAGGCCCTATGATATTGTGCCACTTGCCATCAGCCGGTACCGGGTTCGCGGGGTAAGTCCCTATGCGTCCCTGCGAGGCAACAACACCATTGACATCAAGTGCATAAGCTGGATTGATTTTATTGACTCCAACTTTGCCATCTCCTGCAAATGTCATTGCCGGTGGCGTTTCGGTATCTGGCTTTTTAATGAAAAGTCGATCCTGCTCCTTATCATAATTAATTGACCATACTGCATTTTTGTCAGCTAAATTTCTAAAGAAACTAATTAATCGATCATGTTCCCCAACCAAGGATAGCTTGAACCCGTTCTCTGGTGTTTTATCAAATCCCTCATCAACCAAGTTTAAGGAAGAGTCAATCAAATCACCAAAATTATCCTCTGAAGGCAGGGTACCTTCACGAAAATAATGTTTTAATGTGCTCCTATTTTTCTTTGCCATATTCCCGGTTTCCGCTAATAATAAAAGTATTACCAATTTCGAGTTCGTTTATCCCTGTTATTTCCGCCTTGATAAACTTTGTGGTTTCCATCGTTTCTATAAAATGTTTTTTGGCGGGTATTGCCAAACTCCAAGGATAGCGAGGCTGAATGACGGCTTCATTATTATTTTCAGTTGCCGTATCAAATAAACGATAATTGCCATGACTATCCACAGTGATATGTAACATTGAAAAGTCGGTGACAAACTCGACATAGCTCAAGTTAAAAATATAAGATTCTATGTCTTTTTGCCTGATACGCCAGCCGAATTTGGCTTTATAGCCTTTATTTTTCCACGGACAAATATAGTCATAAACAGCTTGATTTAAGCGATTAATATTAACCCCTTCACTGATCCCTTCAATAAATTTGACCTGACATCTTATCTGTACCTGTTCATAGACAGGATTTCTGACTTCTATATTGACAAATGGTGAAGAGATATTTTTAACATAAGCTTTAATTTGGCTAAGTTGTTTAGAGTTTATCATCACCCGGGTACAAATTTTATCCTTAAGAGATTGAACTTTTGGCACCACCACGATTAAAACCTGTCCCGGTTTAATCGCATTTTCTACACTAGAAATACCTGAAAAACATTTCACTTTATATAATTCTGGAAATTGTTCCAGTATTAAACGTTCATAATCCCAAGGAACTGAGGCTCTATTTTTATGGCGTAATCGTTCACTCACACGTTTTTTCAGTTCAATATCACTTTCTTTAGCCATACCTCCAAAAGGTTTAGCGGCTGAGCTTATCTTGCCAATCCCGGGTATGCTCGTTATTGAGGACCATTTAATTTCACGAAAAACCTCCGAGGTTTCCAAAACCTCGGAGGTTTGGCTCCAAACATTTTTCTGAGAATCTATAGTGACTTTAACAGCATGGGTATTGACAGAATAAACCTGAGCAAATGAGCCGGCATTTTGCGTCGCCGAGACTCTTAACCAGAAATATCCACTTGGCATCAAGCTATTATCAGAGCTAATATCTTTGGGGATATTCAAAGTGACAATACCTGATGATAAAAAACCATTAGTCGTATCAGACAGTACCCGCTTGGCTGGCATCATTTTCCAAGTATTTGAGCTTAGATAAAACCAGTCAATAGATGAATTTACAGTGTTTGTCTCTTGCTCTAACTCCTCAGATAGATGAAAGAACAGCGTCAGAAATCCAGAAAGTTCTTTTGCGGTTATCCCAATGAATAGATTGCCTTCATGAGCATATTGGGGCAGTAAAAAACCAGGCTTATCCAGCGCTGGATAAACCATTTCAACACCAAATGGGTGCATCAGGATAATTTTTTCTGATAAATCATACTGCTGCTCACCTCGCTCTGCCAAATTAAGCTTGGAACTGGCTTTATAATCTAATGAAATTTGGTTTAAGCTTGGTGTATAAGGCGGATTAGGTGTTGGTGTTGTTGTTTTCAGATTGGCGTTAGCAGACAAAACTTTTGTTAATAATTCAGGATACTCAGCATGCCCAAAGGCTGACGCAGGCTCAATCAGTGATAATCGAAAAAATCCATTTCTGGCTTGAAGATTATACTGAAAGGCTTCCTCAGAGAAACCGACATCAATGGGTTTACTATAATCAAGGATATTGACTATTATTGTTTTTTTGGCTGATAACTTGTTGCACTCATTAGCGTCAAATAAACTAAAATTTGCCTTGACAACAGTGGGTTGCCAATTATCATCTGATAAAACGGTCAATTCTCCCTTAAATAGACCATTTTCATATTGCGTTTCATAACCACGATAATATTCGCTAAACCCTCCAAGATGGTGTGGCAACTCTCCCCACTCAAAATTGACCTTGAGATCAACTAAGGGCTTTTTAGCCAGCTCATAATTGCCAAAAATAAAATAAGAATTGTTGGTTGGGAGTGGACCAAATGGCTGAAATGGTTGAGAGGGATCAAGCTGACCATGCTGATTATATGCTAAAATATTTTTGATACCTTTTACGTCTACATTGATCTGAAGAGTGCTTATAACAAAATATTGAAATATTGAATAAGGATAAAAATAGCTTTGTGGATTGATGTGACATTGGAACACCGGCAATTCCGTTTCCAACTTGCTACCATGCACATCAGTCATGTAAGCCGTAATTGGCTCAGCCTTTGACCCTAAACTCAGCGATATTTTTAGCCCATGTTCACCATTTTCCGAATAAGGCATAACGATATAATTATCTATATCCAACCAGCCATTTTCGGTTGTCAGCCTAATAGAAAATATTTTTTTGAATAGTTTATAAAAAAGCCCTTGCCAATCCTCCCTGAGCAATGAGTCAATCTCTTCAACCCTATTAGTCAATTGTTTTGATTTTGCTATGATCTGATTTTTATATTCTGGTGTTAAACAACCTTGATAAGTTAATAAATGTTGAGCGAATAAATGGCCAAACTGTTGTGTAAACTGTTTTTCAGTTTTGCTATCCAATAACTTTGATACCATAGTATTGATGTCAGTTTTCACCATAGGCTCAAGCTCAATAGCCATTTCGATTTTTCGCACACCTTCTTTAAGCAATAACAATGGAGAAGCGACAGAAAATCCAATAGAGGCATGAGCTGTTGTTCCCATCCCTGGTTTTTCTGCCCCAAAAAGTGGCAAGGCTATCCCTTCATCCGTGTCAGGCTTTGGCAATTGTGGGGTAGCTGATTTTATTCTAGTTACATAACCAAGCTCACTTTCGGGAGAGATTAATTTATCATGTTGCAGGTACAGCGTGGCTAATGATTTAACTTTGGCATCTGTCACCACTAAATTATCATCAGCAGAATAAATGATTTCATTTAGCGATTCATCTTTGCCAGCACTAAATTCAGTTCCTTTTTCAATTAAGGCTGTTTCAGTGCCCGCTTGAGTTTCAAATAGCAGATAGACACTTTCAGGTACTGCCGCCTTGTTTTTGACTTTGAGAATTTGCTTGTAATAGAAATCAAGATGTCGCTGAGTAAAAGTATTTAATTTCTGTTGTGCCTTTTCATACAATTTCAAAAAAACGATAAATAAGCCAATTGCAGGATTATGTTGCTGACTACCTAGGCTCTCCTGCAAAAAGGGGTGAATAAGCGTTTTAAGATAAGAAATTGAATTTAAAAAAATATAAAAGCCTGAGCGCAAGTGCTGTTTTATATGAGCCGAATTATCGGATTCGCTTAGAATTAATTTAGGCAATGGCAGACGACTCTCTTGTTGAGTCCAAACACTATCAAAACCAGAAAAATCATACGGATGTTTTTCAATATTACAAAAAATATCACCCACCTTGTGTAATTCAACAACTAGTTTTTCTTTAATAATCGTTGCAATCTTCTGTGCCAATGCATCACCGGATTGATGTTGACAAGCATTCAGTTTGATAAACCAAAAATTAATTGTCTTTGCTAAACTCAGTATCAAATCTACCCGTTTTTCGGAGCTATCTGATGAAATCTTTAAAAAATCTGATTCAAGGCGTGTTATATCGATACTGAAAATCATCGCCATAATGACGGCTTCATCAGCATTAAACATTTCACCCCAATGCCCATTGACTTCATTGTTAAGATTAAAAAAGTTAATGACTGAGGCAAACTCCCCCCCCATAGCCAATAACTGTTCAAATCTCAGTTCATCAACATTAAAGTAACCGGGTTCTAAGGCAGGTGAATGCCTATCCTCCTGGGAGGTTCCGTCGATGATATTTTTGCCTTTCCAATCAATCATGAAATTTTTTCTTTTATGTTGTTTCGGGAATGAGGGACGATTTCCCGAAACCTAGACGCAGCAATAGTTTCGGGAATTCCCGAAACAACAAACCAGGTTTTTGCAATAAGCTTATTAAAATCAAACACTAACATTACTCGCTTCAAGATAATAAAACGGATAAACAATATTGCTCCTAGTATTCGTTTTTCTGATCGTGTAATTTAACTGGAGCAAAAGCCTACCTTCATAGACTTCTTCAGTATTCACATCAATAGTCTCCAAGGTGATACGCGGCTCAAAAAAGAGCACCGCCCTTTCAATAACATCTCTGATTTCAGTGATTGTGCTTTCGTTAATGTTTTCAAACACCATTGTGTGCAGTCCACAGCCATAGGTAGGCTGCATAATTCGCTCACCCGGCTTTGTCGATAACAAAATCTTAAGGCTCTCACGGATATCCTCTTCTTCCGCAACCATTTTCACGCCCAAGACATTAGCCTGTTTATGAAACTCTGGCGGAAAACTCCATCCAATGCCAAGAAATGCTGTATCAATCATCACCTAACCACCTATCATGACAGTCATAGCACCTAGCACAATACTGCCACCATGAGCTGTAGTATCACCTAATCTAGCCGCAGGTTTTTTACCAATCATGACAGTAGCAGAGCCTTTAATAATAGTATCAGGTGGACCAACACAAACACAGTTATCACCCATAACTGCGGCAGGCATCTTCTCAATCAATACTGTAGGCACACCAGGCCCCACAACAGGTCCGCCTACATGCGGAATTGGAGGCACGCCTGGTGTTTGCATAGGACAAGTGTGCATATCTGTTAATCTGGCTGCTGGTGGCATAGTATTATCCTTATTAGACATTATACCGATTTAATTTTCTGGTTCTTAGCACAAGTTTGTAGGGTGGGTAGAGCGAAAGCGAAACCCACCACGGTAAATAATTTCAACTATTTGGTGGGTTTCGCTGACGCTCTAC
>JAUXCJ010000147.1 GCA_030618965.1 Thiomargarita sp. | reverse complement strand
TATTTATAATAGCCATCGCTGGCGGTAGTTTGCTTAGCGAAGGGCGAATTGCTTTTTTTTTAGCAGCTATTGCGAGTTTATGTGTGTTGTTTCATGTTGCATTAGCAGATATTTACAGTTGGTTTTTATATCAGAGCTATACTCATGCGGGTATGTTGGGTGTCACTTTTTTTGTTACCGCCTTTTTAGCACATACTTTAGCTATGCGAGTGCGAGCCAGCGAAGCACTTGCGAAACAGCGCGGTGATCATTTACGATATTTAGCAGAACTCAATGCCCAAATTGTACAAAATATCCAATCAGGTATTGTAGTAATTGATATTGTGAGTCGTATTAATTTGTTTAATGAAACAGCGCGACGTTTGCTGAGATTGGAAGAACAACCTAATGGACGGACGTTAAGTGCTGTTGCACCTGAATTAGCCGAACAGTTGAAAAGTTGGAAAAATAAAGGCAGAGTCTTATCTCCTTTATTTCGTCCTGCGGCTGGAGAAGTGGATGTGATTGCAACTTTTAAAGAATTAAAACGGGGAGAGGCTGCGACTGTTTTGATTATGTTGGAAGATGCGACGCTGACTGCACAACGTGTCCAACAACTTAAATTAGCTTCATTAGGACGTTTAGCGGCCAGTATTGCCCATGAAATACGCAATCCATTGGGTGCTATCAGTCATGCCGGGCAATTATTAGCCGAATCTCCAAATATTTTTAAAGAAGATGCTCGTTTAACTCAAATCATTGCTAATAATTCACAGCGTGTGAATACGATTATTGAAAATGTATTACAATTGAGTCGGCGTAAAGAAGCAAATACTCAGTGTTTTGATTTACTAGTTTATTTAAAGGATTACTATGATGAGTTCTTGATGGAACAAAATTTAAATAAGTCTGATGTGGTGTTACATACCCATCATACTGCTTTAATGGTGTATTTTGATCAGCAGCAACTTTATCAAGTGCTTTATAATTTGTGTGAAAATGGATTACGTTATAGTCAAGGAAGTCCCTTACTTGAATTGACAGCCAATATCAATAAAGAATCAAACCGCCCTTACTTGGAAGTGTTAGATCATGGTAAAGGAATGACGGAGGAAGTCAAAGCACAAATCTTTGAACCGTTTTTTACCACAGAATCAAAAGGTACAGGATTGGGACTGTATATTACTAGAGAAATTTGTGAAGCAAATCAAGCTTCTTTACATCTGGTTTCTAGTGCTCATACTGGCTGTTGTTTTCGTATTTATTTTAGTTCAGGCTTTCAGGATAACTAAAAATGTCAAAGCCACTTTGTTTAGTTGTAGATGATGAACCCGATATCCTTGAGTTGTTAGTCATGACTTTAGAACGCATGAATATTGAATGCTTTCGTGCTGAAACCCTTGCGGGTGCTAAAAAAATCTTAGCATCAAAAGCGTTCGATTTATGTTTAACAGATATGCGTTTACCGGATGGTAATGGTATAGAAATTGTTACAACGATAGGAAAAATTTTACCAGTTGTGGTCATTACGGCTCATGGCAATGTTGAATCGGCAGTTACCGCTATGAAGGCGGGAGCATTTGATTTCATTGCTAAACCTGTCAAAGTTCCAGAATTACGCACGCTGGTGAAAACCGCTTTACAATTACCCAAACAAAGCGAAGATACAAGTCTCAATCAGCAAGAAACGGAACGCCGTCAAGCACTACTTTCCAAGTTAATTGGTAAATCTCAAGCAATGCAAACGATCCGCGCTAAAATCGAAAAATTAGCACGCAGCCAAGCTCAGATTTATATAAAAGGTGAATCTGGTACTGGTAAAGAAGTTGTCGCCGGTATGATTCATGCATTGAGTGCTCGCGCTGATAAGCCTTTTATTCCTGTTAATTGTGGTGCTATTCCCAGTGAACTGATGGAAAGTGAGTTTTTTGGACACAAAAAAGGTAGTTTTTCCGGCGCATATAGTGATAAAAAAGGATTTTTTCAATCTGCTGATGGTGGCACATTATTTCTGGATGAAATAGCCGATTTACCCTTGCACATGCAAGTTAAGCTTTTGCGGGCTATTCAGGCAAAACATATACGTGTTGTCGGAGATTCCAAAGAAATGCCTGTCGATGTTCGTATTCTAAGCGCGACACACCGTGATTTAGGCGAACTTGTCAAAAAAGATCAATTTAGACAAGATTTATTTTATCGTATTAATGTCATAGAATTGTACATTCCTCCTTTGTGTACCCGTACTGAAGATGTTCCAGATTTAGTAACTAAAATTTTAGCCAATCTGAATAACAGGAATACTGAGGAACAAATGTTTATATCAGAAAACGCTATCAAAGTATTACAAAAATACCATTTCCCCGGTAATGTGCGAGAACTTGAAAATATTCTTGAACGTGCTATGACGCTTTCTGAAAACAATATGATTGAAGTGACAGACTTACAATTGCCCGTGATAGATAATCAGCAAGATGCTGAGCAAGAGAAGAAAGGATTAGACCCATTAGTAGAAAATTTTGAAAAAGAAAAGATTTTTACCGCCTTAGAAGAAGCTAAGGGTAATAGAACCAAAGCGGCTAAATTATTAGGTATTGGTGTTGGTGCATTGCGTTATCGTTTACAAAAATTTAAGGTTTAATCGTAATGATTTTATTCTCCACTAATAATTCAAGCAAAGTAAAGCCTTGCAATTTTTTTTGGAAATATGGGTGACGTTGTTTCCTAAAATCTGTCATAATAATTTATTTAATATCAACTTTTGAGGAAATAGTGTGGCAACGATTGAATTAACTGAGAGCAATTTTGAAAAAACCATCACGGATAATGACATTGTGATTATTGATTTTTGGGCACCTTGGTGTGCTCCTTGTCGTAATTTCGCGCCGATTTATGAAAGTACCTCCGAAAAATATTCGGATATAGTTTTTGCTAAAGTCAATACTGAAGAAGAGAAGGGCTTAGCGGGCAATTTTCAAATCCGTTCTATTCCTACCTTGATGATTTTCAGAGAACAAATCGTCATTTTCTCTCAGCCAGGTAGTATGCCTGCTGCTGGGCTTGAGGAAATCATTGGGAAAGTAAAGGATTTGGATATGGATATAGTGCGCCAAGAAGTTGCTAAGCAGGCAGCTGAACAGGCTAAAGCAGCTCCCGCTGCTGCTTAAGTCCTACAGACCTGACAGGTTTTTAAAACCTGTCAGGTCTAGCCAAACGCACCCGCCTGCTTATCTGCATGATAAGAAGAACGCACCATAGGGCCACTGGCAACGTTTTTAAAGCCCATTTCATATCCAAAATCGGCCATTTGCTCAAATTCTAACGGGGTTACATAACGCTGTACAGGTAAATGATGATTGCTCGGTTGTAAATATTGCCCCAATGTGAGCATCTCACAATCATGAGCGCGTAAATCCTTCATCACTTGCAACACTTCATCCAGTTCTTCACCCAATCCTAACATTAATCCTGATTTAGTCGGCACCAGTGGATGTTCAGCTTTAAAGCGTTTCAGCAGTTGTAACGACCATTCATAATCGGCACCCGGGCGAGCCTGTTTATATAAACGGGGCACAGTTTCAAGATTATGATTAAAGATATTTGGGGGGGCTTGGTGAAAGATTTCTAGGGCAATCTCCATTCGTCCCCGAAAATCAGGGACTAAAATTTCAATCTGTGTTTTTGGTGAAATTTCGCGTACTGCTTGAATACAAGCCACAAAATGTCCCGCGCCACCATCGCGTAAATCGTCACGATCAACGGAAGTAACCACCACATAGTTCAATTGCATTGCAGCAATGGTTTGAGCAAGATTAAGCGGCTCGTCACTATCTAAAGGAGCTGGACGGCCATGTGCCACGTCACAAAACGGACAACGCCGGGTGCAAAGCTCTCCCATAATCATAAAAGTGGCTGTACCGCCAGAAAAACATTCATTTAAATTGGGGCAAGCGGCTTCTTCGCAAACTGTATGCAAATGATGTTTTCGCAGCGTGGTTTTTAAATGCTCAATTGCGCCACCAGTTGGCACTTTGATACGGATCCAATCCGGCTTACGGAGCCGTTTTTCAGTTTTGGTAATTTTGATCGGAATCCGAGCTGTTTTGTCAGCACCGCGTTGAGCTTCGCCTACTTTAATTGCATTTTTATGGGTATTCATGTTTAAATTCAAGATTATATAATAAATATGATAAGAACTGATTTGTGATGTCTTCAAAATTATTGCGAATGCCCAAATCTCGTAATTGTGTCACTTCTAAACCGGTATAACCACAGGGATTAATTCCCTGAAAAGGCGTTAAATCCATAGAAATATTGAAGCTTAAACCATGATAGCTACAACCGCGCCGGATTCTCAACCCCAATGAAGCTATTTTACGCTCTTGAACGTAGACACCGGGTGCATTGTCACGCCGATTGGCAATAATTTGCTGACTGGCGAGAAAATCAATCACGGCTTGCTCTAAGGCTTGTACTAATTTTTTGACACCCCAATTACGCCGCTTAATATTGATTAAAACATACACAACTAATTGACCGGGGCCATGATAAGTGACTTGGCCACCACGATCAATGAGATGAACAGGAATCTGACCGGTATTGAGTAAATGTTCACGTTTGCCAGCCTGCCCCAAAGTGTACACTGGCAGGTGCTGAAGTACCCATAATTCATCTGGCGTATCTGCCTTACGAGTATCAGTAAATTGTTGCATCGCCTGATAAGTCGGCTCATAGGGGACAAGCCCTAGATGACGAATAAAGACGGATGATGAATTTAGTGGCATATAATTTTTTGATTAATGTGCATTGGACTGAACCAGTGCCAAAACTGCGGTATTGAGTGAATTATAATTTTTTTTACTGTTTGACATCACGAACAGGATATAATCATTTTTCAATTATCTATTTTATAGCAAATTAATTATGGAAATTAATCAAACACTCTTAGCCTATGCTGACTTAATAGCAGAAATACAAAAACTGTCTTCTAAAAAAGTAACTGGGACAGTGTTTATCACTACCGATGATAATCATTTAGTGCGAATTGTATTAGATGAAGGACG
>JAUXCJ010000117.1 GCA_030618965.1 Thiomargarita sp. | reverse complement strand
TCTAAACGTTTCGGTTTCGGGATCAAATTTTGACAAGCCTTTATTAGTACTCAGCCAGAGATAGCCCTGATCATCTTCTAACATATCCTTAATGGTGTTATTGGGTAATCCTTGTTTTTCCTCATGATAATGGGTAAACGTCGCACTTGCTCGGTCGAATTTATTCAAACCGCCACCGATCATGCCAATCCAGAAAAAACCTCGACTGTCTTCATAAATACTCACCACTTGGCCGCTGCTCAGACTGTTAGGATTGTTGTCCTCGTGTTGATAATGCACAAAGGTTTCGGTCTCACGGTTAAACTTGTCTAAGCCAGCAACTGTGCCAAACCAGAGTACGCCTTCGCTATCTTCATAAATCCGATTTATTTGGTTGTGGCTTAAGCTGTTAGGATTGTTTTTATCGTGCTTATAATGTACAAAGGTCTCAGTTTTTGGGTCAAATTTATCGAGTCCGTACCCAAAAGTGCCGAGCCACAAAATGCCAGTGCTGTCTTGGTAAATATAATTAAGATTATTGTGAACCAAACTATTTTTATTGTTGTCATCATGCTGGTAATGCACAAAAGTTTCGGTCTTGGGATCAAATTTTTCTAGCCCTTCCCAAGTGTCAATCCACAATATGCCAGTTGGGTCTTCGATAATATTGTAAACATCGTTAGTTATCAGGCTGTTGTAATTTTTTATCATGTTTATAATGCACAAATTGCCCCGTTTTTCGGTCAAATTTGTTGAGGCCATTTCCCTCAGTAGAAATCCACAACAAACCCTGACTATCTTCGTAAATTTCCCAGATGGAATTACCACTTAGGCTGTTAGGATTATTCTCTTGGTGCTGATAATGGTTAAATTTCTTGGCTTCGTCTAATTTCTTATTCAGACCTCCCCCCCAAGTTGCGAACCACAGTGTACCGGCCTTATCTTGGTAAATGGTGTCGATATAATTGTTATTCAGACTCTCTCGATTGCTGATATTGTGCTGATAATTGACCGAAGTTTCGGTGTCAGGGTTAAACTGATACAGTCCCTTGCCATCCGTACCAAGCCATAGTGTATTACCAGTACGGTCTTGGTAAAGACAATTGATAGCTTCGTCATCCAGGTAATGCACAAAGGTTTCGCTGTCGCGGTCAAATTTGTTCAAACCCTTAGTTGTGCCAATCCACAAAGCACCTGCACGGTCTTCGTAAATATGAACGACATAGTTGTTGCTTAAAGTGTTAGGATCGTTGGCATCGTGTTGGTAACTCACAAAGCTGTCGGTATTTCGGTTAAACCGATTTAAACCACCCTCATCAGTACCAATCCATAAAGTACCCTGTTTGTCCACATAAAGGCCTCCATCCCAGTAGATATTATTACCACTTAAGCTATGAGGATTGTTTTCATCGTGCTGATAACGAACAAATTTTTCTGTTTTACGGTCAAACTTATTTAAGCCACCGCCAAAAGTGCCAATCCACAAGTTGCCCGTGTTATCTTCCACAATCGCCCTGACATCATTGTGACTGATACTATTGGGATCCTTGTCATCATGTTGATAATGGACAAAGGTTTCGTGAGCCAAGTCAAATTTATTCAAACCATTGCTGGTACCGATCCACAGTATCCCGGCATCATCCTCGTGAATGGACCAGACATGGTTGTGACTCAGGCTGTTAGGATTATCCGGCTTGTGTTTATAAACGGTAAATTCGTAACCGTCATATTTATTCAAGCCGTCCTCGGTACCAAACCACATAAAACCTTGGCTATCCTGCAAAATGCAAAGTACAGTGGATTGTGATAGTCCGTCAGACACTGTTAAATGCTCAAATTTGAGTTGAGCATAAACCGGATTTAGTGTTATTAAGATAAACAGGAAAATAATTTTTAAGTGTGTGTGCATTTATAATGGCTCCTGAGTTGAACCAATGGGAAGAAAAATTGTAAATGTCGTTTCACCAGGTTTACTGGCGACAACAATCTTACCCTCATGTTTTTCAACAATCTGTTTAACAATATCTAATCCCAAACCACTGCCTTCACCGGGGGGTTTGGTCGTAAAAAAAGGCTCAAAGATTCTATTCTTTATTTCCTCAGCAATGCCCTCGCCACTGTCAGTTATGCTGACAGCAACTTGATTATCTTGCTGAGTGACTTCAATTTTTAAAGTACCTTTATAGTGCATTGCTTGCAATCCGTTATAAATCAAATTCATCCAAACATGATTAATTTCATCAGCATAGCACAGAATAAGCGGTAATGAATCATACTGCCTGATTACATTTATATTTTGTTTGAAATAATTTTGATAAAGGATTAACACCGTTTCAATGTTATCCACAATATTAATCTGGATTTTTTTCCCAAGCTTATCAAAACGGCAAAAATTTTTCATAGCAAACACAATTCGAGAAGCGCGTTCGCTTGCAATATCAATCGTTTCTAAACCGGTTTTAAAGTCATAGAGTTTATAAAGAATATCTAAAAGTTTTTCACTCTCATGGCTTTTTAACAACGATAAAAGGAGTTCAATATTGTCATAAATACCCATATCCTCCAAATGATCCGCAACGATGGCAACATTTTTAATCTGGTTCTGTTCTAATTGGCGCATGAGTTGGCGTTTCAATTGGCGTCGTTCTTTGAAAGACAAGCTTGGGCCTTTTTTGGCTAATATTCTTGGTACTAATGCCAAAATAGCTTGTTGTTGTTCTTCAGGCAGAAAACTCAAAAATTCAGGTAACTGTGCTACATAGTAGCTCTTGAAATTATTGAGAGGCAGCAAGGATGACTGAATTGCAGCAAGAGGGTTATTAACTTCATGAGCCATCCCGGCAGTCAGTTGTCCTAAAGAGGCCATTTTGTCGGTTTGAATCAGCTCTTGTTGGTGGGTGATTTTGAGATCTTCTAAGTTTGTCTGTAATTCTTGGTTATGTGCCCCCAATTTTTGTTGCAACTGACGCAGTTGCAAATGGGTTTCTACTCGCGCAAGCACTTCCTCAACCTGAAAAGGTTTAGTGATATAATCTACACCTCCCAAAGAAAAGGCCTTAACCTTGTCAAATACGTCATTCAAAGCACTGATGAAAATAATGGGAATGTCGCGTGTTCTGTCATCGGCTTTTAACTTTTCACAGACTTCATAGCCATTCATCTCAGGCATCATAATGTCCAGTAAAATCAAATCTGGCAAAGTTGACTGAACTGACTTTAACGCCAATTTGCCATTCATGGCAGGACGTACTTTATAACCCCTTTCAGTCAGTATTTTGGTTAATAGCTGTAAATTGTTGGGCGTATCATCTACAATCAGAATATTGCCTTTTGACGGTGGCTTTTTCATTTCGCTCATGTTTGTGCTTGCTCAATTAACTTCAGTAGATAATCATACTGAAAATTGTGTGCCAGTTGAGCCAGCGCGTTGGCAAGTGGCTCGTTTTGCAAACGGACTTGATCAATGAGGCTTTGTATTAAATCTGTATCCAAATCAATCGCCGCTTGTTGCATTTGCGTTAATAATTCACGGGGCAACGCCCTTAATGCCTCGGGGGTGAGACTGTCTAGTGTCTCCTCTTTAGACGCGGTGTCCGTTTCTTCTTCATAGACATAGCGCACCCCAATATGCTTGTGCATCAGCTCAAAAATCTTGTTATCTCGAAAGGGTTTCCGTAAAAAGTCATCACATCCCGCAGATAATACCCCTGATTCTTCTTCATAAAAGGTGCTGGCAGTTAGCGCAATAATCACCGTTTTTTGACCGGATGCCGTTGCTTTAATGTGTTGAGTTGCCTGTACGCCATCCATAACCGGCATACGAATATCCATCCAAATTAAATGTGGTTGCCAGTTTTCCCAAATCTCAATAGCTTCCTGCCCATTGTCGGCTTCACGTAATTCAAAATCTAAGGGATTTAACAACTTAATCAGTAATAGGCGATTATCCCTGTTATCATCCACAATCAAAATACGATAACGCGGTTGATTGGCTTCAAGGGCAATGACTTGACGTACTACGCTTTGACTCACTATCTCCGCCGCACTCACTACCAAGGCGCGTATGCCAAACTCAAAAGCAGTTCCCTTTCCGAGTTCACTTTGTACGGTGATGTCTCCACCCATCAGTTGAACAAATTTACGACTTATCGGCAAACCGAGTCCCGTGCCTTCTTGCGAGGCTCTTCCCGTTGCCGTTTGGCCAAAGGCTTCAAAAACTTTATCTAATTCCTCCTCAGCAATGCCAGCCCCAGTATCTTCTACTCTAAAATGTAAAGTGATTTCTTTTGCCTCTTCCTCCCCTTTTGAGGGTTGGGGCTGTGTTGATATTTGATTAACATACAAAGAAACCCCACCTTCTTGAGTAAATTTAAGGGCGTTACTCAGTAGGTTGACTAAAACTTGCCGCAATTTCGTGGCATCAGTACTGATATAGTGTGGCACCTTGTCACCTCGCTCAACGAGTAATTGAAGCTGCTTAGTTTCGGCTTTCAAATAAAATATGTCATGCACTTCGTCCAACAAGCTGTGCAAATCAACATTTTGTGTATTCAGCGTGATTTTACCCGCCTCAATTTTGGACATATCCAACACATTATTAATCAACGATAGCAAGTATTCACCACTGCGATTGATAATTTTGACATTGTCTTGATGTTCCTGTGGTAGGGCGCGACTACGTTGCATGAGTTGGGCAAAACCTAAAATCGCATTGAGTGGGGTACGCAATTCGTGGCTCATATTGGCAAGAAAGGTGCTTTTCGCTTGGTTAGCAACCTCCGCTTTGTCTTTGGCAATTTCTAAATCCTTTGTCCGTTCCACCACCTGAATTTCAAGTTGACGTTTTTGGCCCTCAATCGTTCTGATTCGCAAACGGAATCCACCAAAGACTATCAATACTATCAACAATAACGTCGCAACTCTAAAAGCTGTCGTCTCCCACCACGGCGGGATTATCGTGATTTTGAGAGACGTGCCTTCTTCATTCCAAATACCGTCATTATTGCTGCCTTTCACTTGGAAAACATAGTCACCAGCATCTAAATTAGTATAGGTTGCAAAACGGCGGGTACTGTCCACATAAACCCATTCTTTATCAACGCCTGCCATTTTATAGGCATACTGATTTTTTTGGGGACTGATATAATTCAATGTCACGAATTCAAAGGAAAAGACGCTGTCTTGATAAGACAATGTGAGTTGCTTGGTAAAGCTAATGTGTTGTTGTAACGGTGAATCTCCGCCTATGCTGACGGGGTGATTAAAAATCTGAAAATCAGTGATAACCACTGGCGGAATAGAAAGATTATCCTTGATCTTTTTAGGATCAAAGATATTAAAGCCGTTAGGCCCACCAAACATGAGTTCGCCAGTACGACTTTTATAAGCGGCACCCGACAAAAATTCATTACTTTGAAGTCCATCTTCAACATCGTAATTTCTAAACGTTCCGGTTTCTGGATCAAATTTTGACAATCCTTTA
>JAUXCJ010000034.1 GCA_030618965.1 Thiomargarita sp. | reverse complement strand
TTATATGAACTATATAGGTGGTTTAGCGAGCAAAGCATTAGCCCGAACTTGCTGATGCCAATACTGCAAATTTATCTCGCCTTATTGCTCATTGCTCGCATCTACGCCGAGATTCCACTTTTTAGCACCGTGCTGTTATTGGCTGCACCATTGATAGGGCTATTACCTAATGGACGAATCGCCGCTATAGGCAGTGCTGCAAGTGTAACGGCTGCCTTAGCTTGGTTACTTATGACAGCTGATTCATCCAGTTATTACTAAATCGGAATAACATTATGTATATCAATGGCATCAATCACGCCACTTTGCGGGTGCGCGACCTCGATAGTTCGGAATATTTCTATACACAAGTGCTTAAACTAAAGCGTGTTGGACAACGAGCGCACATGCACTTTTACAGTTCGGGTCGTTTTGCACACGAATTAGCACTATTGCATGATCCAAACTACCAGCACAACGCTAATGATGGTCTCATGCACCTGTGTTTCAACGTCCCAAATAAAGACAATCTGCGTGCTCTATATCAGCATTGCCAAGCTTTGGGACAGGCTACTAGTAATGGCGTTGACCATACAATCATGCACTCATTTTATCTGCAAGACCCAGATGGTCATGTTATAGAGATAGGTGCAGATTGTCCTGCTGATGAATGGGCGCACAATCCGCAACCTTTTGCACAGGACGCTTCTTTGAAACTCCTAGAAACTTAAAGTGACGTGCCAGTATCACTGTCCCATTAGCTTTCTTGGAATTTTGACTTGACATATAAATAAAATAAAGTTGAACCTCGCTTTACCTAACAATTGGGTAGAGTTGACGCGGGGACTTTTGATTCTTTTTGTGATTGCCTTACAGCCAGTTACTCAAGCATTTCCCATTAAATTCCATGCGGTTCAACGTATTGGTAAAGCCGCTGGCCGCTTATCTCCCAGTTCTTTTAAAACGGCGGATTCTTCGCGCTGCTGGTGTTAGCCTAAAAAAACTCATCAAATCTTGCAATTCTACGGCAATGCCGTATAATGAAAAAAATGATGACACTAATAGAATCACCCATTTTTACAAAATTATGGCCTGATTACTGGTCAGAAGATGAAAGAGGTGAGTTTTCAGCATGGTTAGCCGAACACCCCGATGCTGGTGATGTTGTTCCTGGTTCTGGTGGAATTCGCAAAATTCGTTGGTCACGAAAAGGCCGAGGAAAAAGAGGTGGAGTTCGGGTAATCTATTTTACTAAAATAGGAAATGGTCTTATTTGGTTACTCACAATTTACGCCAAATCCAAAAAAGAGAATATTCCGGCACATATCCTCAAAGCATTAAAAGGGGAACTCGTTGATGGTTATGAATGAAAAAGAGCTTTTTGAGCGTGACTTAGATCGTGATGTTTGGCAAGAAACCTTAGATGCTGTTTGTAGCATAAAATCAGGCAAAACTGGTCACATTGAAACAGTAGAATTGCCCCTAGTTGTAGAAGCTCGACAAAAAACGGGTTTGTCTCAGTCACGATTTGCTGAATTGCTTGGCGTTTCGGTTCGGACTCTTCAAGATTGGGAACAAGGCCGTAGAAAACCAAGCCGTGCAGCTAAATCTCTCATACAAATTGCAAAACAACGTCCTGATATTTTACGCGAAGTGTTTGGATAAAATCATGAGCTAATAAGGAACTTATTTAGTCTTAAAAATGTATATATTAGCTAATAATATCAAATTATTAAATAAAATTGACGGGATAATTTGGATAGCTTGCCTGAATTTCTGTTCAATATCTAAGAATATAAGGGCAAAAATACCGGATATTGCGGTCAATACTTTTGTTATCAGGGCAAATTAACCTAATAATAATATAGTTAGGTTACTTAGTTAGAGATTATCGTACTATATATGAATGATGTAATTAAGTTAGTTAAGCCAAAAATTCGTGATGATTTAAAGTCATACTGGGCAATGCATTTTTGCGCTGTCTTAGAAGCATTGCATGAACATAAGCAGTTGCAGTTTAATTTTCAGAAGAGCATTCCACAGCCTCACCCGAAGACTTTGGCTAACCTTAATGCCCATACTGAACAGATGTTTTTAAGCAAAATCAGAAGCAATTTATATAACTGGGGGCTTCAATACTTTTTGTGCCACTATCTAATGAGCTTTGAAGGCAAAGCTGTATTTGATGTGCTCATGGATGAGATATCTAATAACTACGACTTTGATCTAAAAAGAAATTTTTACTCATATGGGGTGTTTGTTTGTGGGATTGATTCATATAGTGGCACGCATTTTTTGAATACAACAACAGCCGCTATATTCGGATACAACGAGAAAACAATCGCGAATGTATACGAGGATATTAAATATGTTGACCTGTGCTTTCTAATAACTAGGTATCAAGGCGATACCATGAACACAGCGATTCTTGGTGAAGTTGAAGGTAACAATGCTATAAAACTCAATAGAGAGAGCTTTTGGAATAAAAAATCTAGTTTTTGCAGCTTTGGTATTGGTGTCGGAAAAACATTAAACAATATAGAGCTTCAAAATATAAGAACAGATACAGGCATAAAAACCATATTAACTTTGGGCGCAAACTTTGATGTTGTTGAAGATTTTAAAATTTCAATAGGTATCTTAGAGACGTTTTTTTCTATATCTCCTCAGCATAAGCTCCAATTTGTTGATGGGCAGAAAGATATAGTTGAAATAATAAGATACCACTGGGACAAACCTATAGTTGAACTTATTGAAATTTTAAGAAATATGTTATCCAGAGTAGATACCGCAAGCATTGGCACTAATGCATTATGTGTATCATCAGTTCCTACAATCGTAACCTAACAAGGCGCTCCATTGCCACCAGTGAGCTTGGTAGTTAGGCCTCCAAAGGAAAAAACGAAATAGGTCAACGATATTATGAAATATCCGACAAACTGATACAGTTTATCAAAAAATATTCTTTGTAGGCACAGCAACTGCTGACAGCAGGGTTTAAGTATCTCCAAAGGTTATAGATACACAAGTACCTTTTCCAACTTCACTTTCGATTGTTAAGTTTCCATCATGAGCTTGTATAATTAATTTAACCAGATGCAAGCCTAAACCGTAACCACCGGTTTTACGTTGTCGTGAGGGATCTGCACGGTAAAAAGGTTCTGTCAGGTGAGGTATGTGTTCAGCAGCAATTCCAAAACCGTAGTCTTGTATTTTAAGTGTAATTTTATCTTGATTATGTTGGCTGCTTATAATAATGGGCTTACTATCATGGCGTTGGTGTTTTATGGCATTGCCGAGTAAATTTTTTATAACAAAGCGCAATCTTGCCTCATCTAATAAGAGCAAAGGTAAATTCTGGGAAAGCTGTGGTTTGATTGCTTCCGTGGGATAGTAGGTATTGATTACCGTAAGAATAAGCTCATTAAGTGAAATTTTTGATAGGTTCAATGCCTGATGTTTGCTCTTTAGCCTTTCTACCTCCAACAATTCATGCGTAAGATCTTCCATTTCCTGTAAATCCTGAGTAAGTCCCTCTTTTTTAGGAACATCATCCATTAAGGATAATGCAACTTTGGCACGGGTAATAGGTGATCTAAGTTCATGACTAATAGCAAGTAAAAGCTGGCGTTTGGCTTCTAGCATCAGTTCTATGTCATTCGCCATACGGTTAATAGACTGAGCCAGATCACCTAATTCATCTTTACGCGAAGTTGAGATTCTATGAGACAGCTCACCACTACCAATTCGCTGTATACCCAATTGAATTGTCTTTATGGGTTGAAACAACCAACGAATAGAGAAGTAGAGTAAAGTCAGTAGACCCAAAATACTTAACAAACCAATGATGAGTATTTTCCCTCTGAAAAAATTACCAATAGGTCTTTGCATTACAAACAGGGTGGTATAATCTTGATGTTTGATTCGGCTGATAAAGTGTTGGCGGTTAAAACCTTGCTGGAAGTGGGCATTAGGTTGATTTTTTAGAGTCTTAAATATTTTATCTTCATCTGGAAATTGACCATTGGATGACCAATGTGTATCAGGGCCATCAATGATAATATCGATGAGCAACTCCTCACTGATTTCCTTAGCACGCGCTAGGTTTGGCGGAAAACCTATTTCTCTATGTATCTGATGAATATAGTGACGAAAATGTGGGCGTATATTATTTTCAAAATGATGTCTGACAGAAGTACCAACAATGATCTGAAATAGAATCAAGAAAAAAATTCCACTGATTATAAAGAGTAGAAGTAGCTTTATTGATAGGGAGTGTCGTATTCTAGTTAGAAGTGACATATCATGAACTTTCAGAAGGAATGAATCGATAGCCTGTACCCCAGACCGTTTGAATACAATCCAGAGGTTGTATTTTTTGACGTAAGCGACTGACCAGAATATCCACCGAACGAGAAAATAATTCGGCATCAATACCACTTAGTGCATTCATGATCTCATCTCGCGTAAAAATTTTATTGGGTGATTCAGCAAATAAAAGTAATAAGGCATATTCCTTTGTGGTCAGTTCTATAGTCTGTTGTTTGATAGTGACGATGCGTTTGAATTTGTCGATTTTAAAATCAGGAAATTGTAAAATATCGGGAATCTTGGTGACTTTATCAGATTGTGTTCTTTTTAGGATATTGTGGATACGAGCAACGACCTCTCGTGGCTCAAAAGGTTTAGATAAATAATCATCAGCACCAATTTCTAGTCCGACAATACGATCCATGACTTCGCCACGAGCTGTCAACATAAAGATGGGAATGTCACTACTTTTGCGGATTGTTCGGCAGACTTCAAAACCATCCATTTCTGGCAACATAATATCGAGGATAACCAGATCAATATCGGCGTTCTTTAACCGTTGTAAACTGGCTTGGGGATAGAGTTCAGTGATGAGAGTCAGGTCGTAGCGTGAGAAATACTCTTTTAATAGTTCTCCTAAGCGTTCATCATCATCAATCAATAGAACTGTATACATGTTTACTTACCTAAAAAACTGGTAATTATAGCATGTCAAGACCTCCGAGGTTTTGAAAACCTCGGAGGTCTAATCTTCAACAAATTATTTACCAAATCCACCACGATTTGAAAATTTTTCCAGCATTTGTTTTAATTTAGCACGCTGCTCATTACTCAAACTATCAGTAAATTCCGCGAGAGTAGCAATCATCTCTGGTGCATTCTTCCGCATTTGTTCGCCACGGCTTTCTAATAAAGATAAAGCTTGGCTCTGGTTTAGTTCTGGCGCGTCCAGTAATGACAAGAATTGATCACGATATTTAATTTTCATTGCCTGATGTTGTGCCGCAAACTGTTGTTGAACAGCTTTTAATTTTTCAACTTGAGTTTCATTCAGATCCAGCATGCCTGTCATACGTGTGAGTATAAACTCAGCTCGTTTTTCAGGACTAAAACTGTGCATACCAAAGCCGAATCTTTCACCAGGGTTTGCTATTGCACCTATGCTTCCTAAAGTGAAAATAGTTAAAACAGAAGCTAATAGGAATTTTATATATTTAGTCATTTTTGTGTCTCCGTGTTTAATTGACAGACACATAATACAAAGATGGGGTGTAACAAACTTCTCAAGAGTGTAACAAAATGTAACTAAATGTAACAACAACTTACTTGCTGTATTTTATGCAATCGGTAAACGCTATAATAATATAGTTAGGTTTTAAGCTTATCTATCACTTTTTGCAATACTGAAGAAACAATTTGTAAATCCTTAGTTTGAAATCCATCAGCAATTGAGTTTACCCACAGAATCTTTTTTAATCTTTCAAAAACTTCTTTACCTAGGATGAAAATACTCACTAAAAAACATGAAGACTTATATGACTCATTTTATGAATCAACACATAATAATGAATATCTTGATACAAAAACGGAAATACTTGTTGGTCTTTCAGCTGCATTAGCAATGAACTGCTCACCATGCACCAATTACTATTTAAAGGTAGCTAAAAAGGAAAATATTACTAAAGGTGAAATCTCAGAAGTTTTAGCAAAAGTAATGGCAGTAGCCGCAGGACAAAAACGCTTACAAGCACAAGAGGTTATTGAAAGTAATGGCATTGATATTGAGTCATTCAAGTAAAAACTCTAAAAAAATCCGAGTGACGCGGCACGCAGTAGCATGTCCGCTGGAGCATTTTGTTAGGCAATCTGTGCGTTTAATGGATTTTTGTTAAAAGGCATTTCTTGCTCAAGCTGTTCTAAATCGTATAATTTAACCATTGTGCCGGGTTTGGCTTGCAAAATGCCGTTGAAGAGGGTTTCTAAACTGATTTGGTGATGAAAGCGAACTAAGCTATAGCGTTGAGTAATCAACTTCTCTCGTTGTTTTTCTTGGGTGACATCATAGTAGCGGTGGCAATAACCGTTGCATTCTAAAACTAACATCAACTTGGCTACAAAAAAATCAACTTTGTAGGGACCAATCGGATAGTTAAAATGCAAGTCAAAACCTTCAAACACTGATGACAACACTTTCTGCCATTGGACTTCGGCTGAAGTCTCAGGTTTAGCAAAAGAGCCAATTTGTCCAAAGACTTGCTTTTTGAGTTCAATACCAATGATTGAGTCCATTCCTAAAGCAATTTTGGTAACATCGTCAAGGTGATAACCATTCATACGTGAGGCTTTGCCACCAAAAGAGCGAATGGTTGCCGAATTTAATTGAATGGGTTGGATGTCGTTTTTGTGTTTTCTGAGAAAACTATTGAGGGTGCTTTCTGGCACTTTAAGGAATTGGGTGATGTCTTTTTTGATGGCAATGTCATCACCAGCAGTGCAGGTAAAGCCAAAATCTTTGATGAGTTTTATGGCATCTATGTAGTTTTTTTGGGCGGTTTGTTGGATATTGGGAGAGAGTCCGCAGGCTTGTTTGATGGCAACATCTAAAGCACTACGTACTAGAGAAGATTGCAAAATGGCACATCGTTCACCAATATGTTTTTGATTTTTGCGTAATTTATGATTAGCAAGTGCAAGGACATAAGAACGAATCAGATTTTCAATGGTTAATGAATCATAAATGGAGATTTTTCTACCTTGATAAGGACTATTCTTAGCGACAACTTTTACCCGATTTGTCTCCATGCTCCAGCCCTTGTCAATAAACGGTTCAAGCGTTTTTGGAGGTCCGTTTGTCTCCATGCGATTTAAGAGCATGTGATCAACCCCTAACAAATTAGCAGTTCCACGCTCGCTCATCACAGCAGTGTCATCATTTAACACATAACCATCACTAACAATACCAGGTATTAACTCAACTTGTCCATAAAAAACGGCTTTTAGTTCGGTCATAATATACCTCGTCTCTTAATATATACGTCTAATAGATAGAAAGTGAGGCAGGCCGCTAGACGAATTCGGCTTTTCTGGGACGTCATCCCTAGCCTCACTTGATTGAAAAATATCAAATATATTTCAACATGTCAAACATTTATCTGCCTTTATAATTATTTTTACACATACTGACCAGCGCACCATCCCGAGGACCAAGCCCACTGCAAATTATAACCGCCTAACCAACCAGCTACATCAACTACTTCACCAATAAAAAAAAGTCCTGTTTGTGTTTTAGTTTCCATTGTCTTCGATGAAATACTGTCACAATCAACACCTCCTTGTGTTACTTCCGCTGTTCTATACCCTTCGGTCCCAGCAGGTTTTATCTGCCATGATTTTAGCGTTAGAGTAATATTCTTTATATGAGAATTAGTTAGTTGGTTTAACGGTTTTTCGGCAATATTTTCATCTATTAAAAGCGGTACTAATCTCTG
>JAUXCJ010000381.1 GCA_030618965.1 Thiomargarita sp. | reverse complement strand
GATTATTTGGAGTAGCTAACTTATCTCATATTTTTGAAAATGGCAGATGAATATAGTAAGCCGCCTTATCAGCGTAATGTCGGCATTCCCGATGAATTTAATTGGCAAAGTTTAAAAACTAAAACAGGTGCGGGATTGGAAGTCCATTATATGAGCTTGTTGCGAGAACTGGGTAATCAATCTGGAATCTTGGGGCAAATTTTCACTAAAGCACAAAACAAAATTCAAGACCCTGCCAAGCTATTTCGTATCATTGATATGGTTGATGATACTAACTGGGTGATGCTTGGGGCAGATGTCAAAGGCGATATTTATGAAGGTTTATTAGAGAAAAACGCTGAAGATACTAAATCTGGTGCAGGGCAATATTTTACCCCTCGCGCTTTAATCCGAGCAATGGTTGAATGTATGCAACCTGAGCCGAATAAAAGCATTGCTGATCCTGCTTGTGGAACTGGCGGTTTTTTTTTAGCAGCTTATAATTTTTTAGCGAACTCTGATTTGAATAAACAACAAAAAGCCTTTTTAAAGAATAATACATTTTATGGCAATGAAATTGTTGCTAATACTCGCCGCTTGTGTTTAATGAATATGTTGTTGCACAATATCGGTAAAATAGATGGTAAATCCTTCGTTTCACCTAATGATGCTTTAGTGGCAGATAGTAGTAATCGTTTTGATTATGTTTTAGCTAATCCGCCTTTTGGTAAAAAAAGTAGTATGAGATTTACCAATGAAGAAGGCAAAACAGAAAAAGCTGATCGGATTTAGATGATTTACCTGATCCAGATGAATTAGCGATAGAAATTATTGAGAATATTGAGGCCGCGTTGAATAATTTCAAAACTATTGCTAATCGGCTATAATTGTTTTTCATGATGCCCAAGATAAAGGGCAAAGCTTGTTTAATCACATTTAAACCAGTAAAATACAAGATTTTTTAGAAAATATAAATTTTCAGCAACCTTAAAGATAACTCATAATAATGACTGACTCACCTTTTGAAAATCTGCCTAATAATAGTCCACTTCAACCTACTAAATTGTCTTTAGATGACACGATCCAATTTCGTTGTCATAAAGATATTGCCTGTTTTAATGAATGTTGTAAACGTATTGATATTACACTCACGCCTTATGACATTTTGCGTTTGAAAAAACGCCTTGATCTCTCATCTACTGAGTTTTTGGCACAACATACCGTCCCTTATGAAATGGATGCTCATGGTATGCCTGGGGTGAAAATTAAAACCGCCGATGATAACCCTGCCTGTCCCTTTCTTGGTGACAATGGCTGTACTGTCTACGAAGATCGCCCCACGGTTTGTCGGTATTATGCACTCGGTTTAATGTCCATGCATACCGAAAATTCTAAAGGCGATGAAGATACTTATTTTTTAATCAAAGAAGATCATTGCCTTGGTCATTATGAACCCCGTCGCTTGACAGTTCAGGATTATCGCAAAGAACAAGGCGTGGAAGAGTATGATGATATAAACCGTGAATGGCGGCAATTGATCCTGAAAAAACGCTCCGCAGGCCCTACAATCGGCAACCCATCGAAACGTAGTTTCCAATTCTTTTTTATGCTCAGTTACAATATTGATGGGTTGCGGAAATTTATACAAAGTGATGGATTTGCCGAAGTCTATGATTTGGATGCTGCCGCAATGGAGCCTCTAAAAACTGATGATGTCAGTCTATTAAAATTTGGATTTCGGCTACTCAAACAAGTATTATTTGGGGAAAATACTATTCCTGTAAAAGATGACGCTATGCAACAACGTGTCAAACGGCGGCGTGAGCAAATCCAAGCTGATCCTGATAATCCTAATAAGCACTATGATGGGCCTGAAATGGTCTAATTTTTTTATTCTCGTGCAAGGTAACCTTGCACTAATCACTTTATTTAAACAATGAACACTAAAAATTTAACCACACAAATCCTTCTCGCCATGCTAATTGGTGGCGTATTGGGCGGCATCCTTAATGTCTTTTTCATGGATATAAAATTCGTCAATGAGTTTATCGTTGGTGATGTCTTCCATGTGATTGGACAAATATTTATCAGTTCACTAAAAATGCTAGTTGTACCACTTGTCTTTATCTCTCTTGTCTGTGGTGTGGCTGCATTAGGTGATATTAATAAACTCGGTAGATTGGGCGGGAAAGCTCTGTTATTTTACATAAGCACAACAGCCCTTGCTATCACGATAGCTATCAGTTTAGCCATTATGATTGCCCCTGGAGAAGGTTTTGATCTCAGTTCAACAACGGTGCAAGAATTTACCCCAAAAGAAGCCCCATCCGTAGCACAAACTATTATTAACTTAGTCCCCGATAATCCCATTAAAGCAATGGCAGAAGGGCAAATGTTACCATTAATATTTTTCTCCTTGCTTTTAGGTATTGCCATCGTTATGTCTGGCAAAGCAGGTAAACGGGTAGAACAGCAATTCAATGACTACAATGATGTGATGATGCAGCTTGTCATGATTTTGATGAAACTAGCCCCTTTTGGTATTTTCTGCTTACTTGCAAAAACCTTTGCATTACAAGGTATTGAAATAATTAAACCCCTAATAGGCTATTTTCTAGTTGTCACCACCGCCCTCCTAATACACGGGCTTATCATTTATCCCATTATCCTCAAAACTTTCTCGGGCTTGAGTATCTGGACATTCCTGAGAAAAATGCGAGAAGTACAAATATTCGCCTTCAGTACCTCCAGCAGCAACGCTACCATCCCCATTAATATAGAAAACACCGAAAAGCAACTTGGTGTTGATAATTCTGTCGCCTCCTTTACCATTCCACTTGGAGCAACCATTAACATGGATGGCACAGCGATAATGCAAGGTGTTGCTACTGTATTTATCGCCAACGTCTATGGT
>JAUXCJ010000324.1 GCA_030618965.1 Thiomargarita sp. | reverse complement strand
TAAGTCAAGTTTCTGTTTGAAAGTTTAGTCAATGAATTGTGTTACTTCAAGTGTTTATATAATATCGTTATAGTACAACGGATTGAACTTATTTAATCCGTTTATTCCGTTAATCCTTTGTACTCAATGGGTTATTCTATAGTGAATCCCTTTTTATAACTCATCACTGTAGTTATTTTTGGTTAGAACTGGAGTTCAAGGTAACCTTGAAATCCAAGTATCAATCATCATGGGATAGGCTCTGAAAAAAATAGACATTATCCTACAAATTTACCACAACAACTTGACTGGATACTTTTCAAATACCTGATCAGCACTGACTAAGTGCACATTGTCAATCACCGATTGGGCAATTATGATTCGGTCAAATGGGTCTTTATGGTAGAAAGGAAAGTTGTATAATGCCGAAATATGTTTTAACTCAATTGGCAAAATTTGCAAACCATTCGTCTGACATTCTTCTTCAATCATTTCTTCTAATGATACACTCAATTCTAGTTTACCAAGCTGATGTTTGATTTGCATTTACCACATACTAGCAACACTGAGATAAAGACTATTATTACTATCTTTGCATGTTTCGTATGCCAATCGAGATAGTTTGCGTGAGTCATACATTAACCATAAAAAGACATGTGTATCAAGCAATAATTTCATTTGTTGATAATTCCTAACCATTCATCAGATAATGGTGCATCGAAGTCATCACTCATTTTGATTTTTCCTTTATATTTATCAAAGGTACGAGTTTTGGTAAGAGTTTGTGTTGGTGCAACCAATTTCGCTAAAGGTGTTTTGTTTCGGACAATGACAATTTCTTCTCCTGCCTTTAGGGGTGTTATTAACGTCCCTAAATACGTTTGTGCTTCATTAAGGGCAATTATTTGAGTAGACATCGTTTTTCTCCAATGTGTTTTCTCATGTTTAGTTTAAAATAGAGCGAATTTATAATAGTTGTCTGGTAACTTTAATAATATTCCCTCGTTCAAGGTTTATTTTTCAAACAATCAAGATATTCCTTGCACTCCTCTTCACTATTACCAATAATAATCGCACTAAAATGTCCTAATTCTAAAAAGCCAAGATTATAAGGCAAAATACCTGTTCCTGTTTGACTATCAAATATATTTACCCCAAGTATTTCTTTTAAATCAATAAAATTTAATTTTTTAACAATTTTAATATGCGTTAAAGTGATAAAAGGTTTTTTTCTATTAATATTAAGCCCAAAAGTAGAAGCATTTACCCGTCCATTAATATCAACTGCAAATATCTTGCCCTCAGTTGTTTCTATAAAATCAATACCTAATAAGCCTCTATAACCCTGTAATTTTAATTCATTAGCAATATGGTTGGCATTTTCTTTAATTCTACTACTGGCTAATGATGGATAACTATTACCATGATGTTCTAAATTTTTATCTAAAATTTGCTCTGTCATTCCTAAAAATTTGATAGTTTTATCATTGATTTGATATTGGACATTTGGTGAATACAATACGTCATACAGTTTTTCGATTAAAAATTGAGTTTCGCAATCTTGAATTTTAGCTTGAAAATTTTCAAAAGCTTTTTTATTTTTAATTGGCCAAACAGCTAATCCAGCATAAGTATGTTCTCCAATGATGATAATTTTGCCATATTTTTTTTGGAACTTTTTCGCTATTTCTACGACATTCTGAGCATTTGCTATTTCATATTCAGGTAATACCCCGCCTATTTTTTCTATAAATTTTACTAAAAAAAGCTTATTATTAACTTCTTTGGTGAAATCAGGGGACGAACCGTTTACAGTCGCATTAATGAGCTGTGCAATCTGGCTTTCCGCCTGCGTACTCATATAAGGATGCAGTACGACACCGTTTAAGCTTTGTAAAAAATTTAACAGTTCCTTATCCTTAAGTACCCTCTCTGAGAGAGAATCACCTTGAGCACTTGGTATTAATATATTGCGTGTGCCGACACCAATTTCTATTAAATAATCAAGGTAATTTTGATCAGGAAAATGATCAAGAATAATAAAATCATTGCTTTTAGCAAGCAGAAAGGCTCTTTCAGGATATTCGTTTAACACCGATTGAGAAAGTGCAACAGAATTTCCAGCAGTCACTTTTAACATGCTGTTCTCAAGCGTGTGAATAAAAACATTAGTAGTCATAAAGTTACAGCTTTAACAATTGCCTTTTTAACCAGTTCAGTCGCAGCAATCCCAACTAAATTAATATCAGCTTCTATTTCACCAGTTCCCAAAGCAAAAAAAGTATCACCATCATATAAGGTGTGTGCGGGGGTGATTACTTGTGATACGCCTATTTGTGCCATTGATGCGACTTTAGTCAATGCTGCTTTATCAAGCTTCGCATTAGTTATAACAACACCAATCAAAGTATTAGAAGGAGAACTTATCGTTGTTAGATTTTCGTCTAAAATATACTTAATGGCATCAACAAAATCACCATTTTTAGTTCTAGCACCCGCGATAATGCGATTATCTTCATAATGCCGAACATCACCAAGGGTATTAACCACAACAATAACGCCCACAATTAAACCGCTTGAAAAAGTCAATCCAGCAGTTCCCAAGCCGCCACGCATAGCCAGTTCTATACCACAAACTTTACCAACTAATGCACCTGTACCAGCACCAACCTTACCTTCAGCAATACTTGCGCTTGAAGCTTGCAAACAAGCTTGATACCCATCTTGTGCGTTGGGCGCATAATCTCCTGAACCGACATGAAAATCGTAGATAACGGCTGCTGGAACAATAGGAATTTTTTTATTGCCCATACCGAATCCATAGCCTTGTTCCTGACAATATTTCATCACACCGTCAGCCGCCGCCAATCCTAAAGCACTGCCACCTGTTAATAAGATAGCATTGACTTTTTCCACCAAACAGTGAGGAGCAAGCAATGCGGTTTCTCGTGTACCAGGTGCGCCTCCCCGAATATCAACACCGCATGTTGCACCATTATCACAAATAATAACAGTGCAGCCAGTGGCATATTCTTGATGAGTAAAATGACCGACGCGAATGCCTGCTGGTATATTTATAGGAGAACTCATGTTTTTCTAAGATATTCGATGAGTTGTATCCTTAAATAATTTACCAAAGCAATATAAGTAAAAATACTAGGATATTCACTGGCATGGGATGACAACCAGTCACTAAAAATATGATTTTTAAAAATGTTACAATGTCTTAATTCCTCAATGGCAATTTCACTGTTTTTAACTTTGCCATATTGGCTGATT
>JAUXCJ010000027.1 GCA_030618965.1 Thiomargarita sp. | reverse complement strand
GATCCACGCTATTTTGATGATTTTAAAGATATTCATGAAAGATTATTGCCTTTTCAACAGGCTATAAATAGACCAGTTCTTGCATCCGCTATGGTTGCAGCTCCACGCCAAATGACTATGATTGGAAATCCACGCTCTTTTTTCTTGGATATTTTTCCATTAGATGAGTCGCCTACAAGTTCTGGTGATGGTTTGATACCAGTGTTATTTGAAGAAAATGGCAAATATTATACTGGTTGGCACTTGCCTGAAAACTTAGGCTGTAATTATCAAACCCGTTGGCAACCTAATCAACAAAAAATCGCACCTCAACAGGCGGTGAATATTTCTAATTTAGCGGATAATTCTCCTAGTGAAGGTGGAATTTGGACATTTCAGAAACCCTCAATAAATGAGTTCGAGGTTTTCCGCGATAGCTTAAAAGATGGTAACAAAGGCCCTGAAATGGTTTGGATTCCGGCGGGGCCATTTCAAATGGGCTCAGAAGAGATTGATAATGCAAAACCTGTGCATGAGGTGTCAATTGATCGTTTTGCTGTTGGAAAATATCAAGTAACTTTTGATGAATATGATAAGTTTGCAGAAGTTACAAAGAAAAATAAACCTTCAGATGAGGGCTGGGGACGTGGCAAGCGTCCTGTGATAAATGTGTCATGGCATGATGCTACAGCTTATGCGAAGTGGTTAAGTGAGCAAACTGGATATATATATCGTTTACCTACTGAGGCGGAATGGGAATATATGGCTAGGGCAGGAACTACTACTCGTTATTGCTTTGGTGATGATGAAAGTAGTTTGGGTGATTATGCTTGGTATGATGATAACTCATTAAGTAAGACGCATCCTGTCGGAGAGAAAAAACCTAACGCATGGGGCTTGTATGATGTGCCTGGTAATGTGTGGGAGTGGACTTGCTCTGAATATCACAATAAGTATCAAGGTGATGAAAATACGAGCAATAAAGATGCTATCTTTTTCGTCCTGCGCGGCGGTTCGTGGGACTACGAACCTAGGGGGACACGGGTGGCGTTCCGTAACAGGTACGGGCCAACGGTACGCAGCTGGAGCTACGGTTTCCGGCTCATCAGGACACCTAACCCTTGAGCATTGGTCCTTGGACGCTTGGAAGGGGGGGATGCAAGGCGATAGCCCCCTCTTGCAAAATTTTTTTTTGGGGTATTTGGGATAAAAAATTAAGAACTACACAGATTGTATTTAAGAATGGATAAGGCAAAATCATAGCAAAACTGGGGTTTTATCCTTTCTTAAATATAATCTGTGTAGTTATTTGAATCATGATTTACAGGTTAAAAACGTATGCAAATAAAAAGGTTTTCAGTAACAGGCTATAAAAATTTTCAAAATGAAATTGTTCTTGAAAATATGGGCAATATTTGTGTTATTCATGGGGAAAATAATGTTGGTAAATCAAATTTGCTTGAAGCGATGCAATTGTTTTTTAAATGTTGCTATAAATGGCTCTCTTCTTCAGATTCTGATAATAGAATCTTAAATTTAAGTGCAGAAGAACTGGCGAAACTTGGGTTTAAAACCAATGAAATATTTAATTTAGCTTTGGATAAGCCGATTTTTATAAATGCGAATTTGATAACTGAGCCAGAAAATAGAAACAAAATCTTAAATATAAGTTTGACACTGAAAACATTTGAAAATAAAAATATTTCTTGCATTATAGATAGTAAGGAAAATCATATCTTTTCATTCAAAGACTTATTCATGCCTTATCAAGAAAGTGCTTATGCACTAATTGGTGTTGATAGGTTGATTTCAGAAAATGAGATAGAAACGGGACGAAATATTGTCCCTCAAACGCTGTTATTAAAACTTTATGACATAAAAGATTCTTTAGAAGCTTCAATTTATGAAAAGTGGGCATTATTTGTGAGAACATTACAACGCTTTAATGATGTCCTTGGTGAAGGCGAGTTTGTAGCACTTTTCGACCGCCATAGTAATCGCGCGAATCTAGCCTTTCAGCCGAAAAAGTCGAATTCTAGCCGAATTCCGATTGAAATGCTCGGTTCAGGTATTCAACAGGTGGTTGCCTTGATTGCACGATTATTAGTGAGTAATGCCACATTTATAGGAATTGAAGAGCCAGAATTGAATTTACGTTATACCCTACAACTGCGTTTAAGGGAAATTTTTAAAGAAATTGTTGAAGACCCTTTTGGGCCAAAACAGATAATTATTAGTAGTCATTCACCAGCATTTGAATTTGGTAAACATTTTTATGCTATGCGTACAGGTAAGGATGCACCAACACTGACGCAATGTTCTATTGTAGAAGCTAATGATTTTACGGAACATTATAGCGATACGGCTTCCACTGATGAAACTGCGCCGATGGGATACGTCTCAAGTGAGGGATTGGTAAAATTACCTGAATATGTTCGCCAAACACTGGAAATTGAGCAAGGAGGAGGGGTTGTTTTCATTAAGCGTCAAGATAATGGGCATATAGAACTCTTGACTAATGATCAGTATTTTGATTTGTTTGAGATGCCTAGACAAAATGAAAATAGATGAGCTTTATCAATTGTTATGTAAAGGTCAAGTGACTTTAGCATTTGACACAAATGCGGTCTTTGGAGATAGACAGTTTGGTAAAATATGTGATAACGTCAATCGACTCAATGAGAAAGATCAGTATGAATTTAATCTCGTTGTTTCCAGCCTTGTGCATACAGAAAAGTTATTTGATTTAAAACAATCTCTCAAAGATAAATATGATCAGAAGATTGTCACACAATTTTTGAGTTCTAAAGGGATTCGCGTAGAATCATTTGAAGAAGAACATGCCGAAGCGACAGCGAATTTAATCGCTCAACAATTCCCAACAACTGAAGAGTGGTATAAATTTAAACGTCAAGACTGCATTAATTGCCTTGGACTCCAAAATGCTAAAACTGAGATGCCCGGCAAAGGGAAAAAATGTGGTGCAACTGTGGATTGGCTCATTGCTGGTCATGCTTATGCAAAGGATTATTTGCTCATTACTCAAGATCGTGGCAAAGAGTTCAAAGATATAAAAAAGAAAACTGATTTAAATAGTTTAAAAATTGTACTTGAGCGACTTATACAAGAAACATTTTTTTAGCACAGTACCAAGAATAAGGTTTTGGAGTGCAAGGTTACCTTGCACTCCAGCACTCCAATATTTTTTGAGGTAAATATGCGAAATTTAATTTGGATAACATTAATAAGTAGCGGTCTACTTTTTTGGATAACTATTAATAATTTAGCTCCGCCACCAAAAACTTTATCGGTAGCTAATTCCACAGTTAGTAAAGTTCAAATTCTTGATCGTTATGGCACTCCGCTGACGATTACTTATCAAAATCATTGGAATCTTCATGAATATCGGCCATTGCATGAAATTCCTGAACTGTTGCAACAAATTTTTATCTTAGCCGAAGATAAGCGTTTTTATCAACATAATGGTTCCGATTGGTGGGCGCGTTGGCACGCTATTTTCCAAAATATCATGGCCTTACGCCAGGTACGCGGTGCTAGCACGATCAGCGAACAAACGGTGCGGATATTGCGTCCACGCCCTAGAACTGTTTGGTCACGTTGGTTAGAAGGTTTTGAGGCGGCACGAATGGAAAAGCGTTTTTCTAAGGCCGATATTTTAGAGTTTTATCTCAATCAAGTGCCTTATGCCAGTAATCGTCGCGGCGTGGCACAAGCAGCGCGTTATTATTTTGATCGGGATTTAGATACTTTAAATATGAAAGAAATGATGGCCTTATCGGTCTTAGTCAGATCTCCCGGGCGTTTAGACTTACGTCGAGGCACTTCAGAAATTGAAGCACCGATTGATCGCCTTGCTGTGCGTTTATTGAACTTGGGGATTATTAATAAAGCTGATTATGACAATATATTAAAGAGTCGGCTGCGTGTGCGCGATTCTAATTTACTGGTACAAGCTAGCCATTTTATTAATTATATTGAAGAATCGCAGCTAGTTCAGGATTTACACACTTTGGGACGTTTGCGAACCAGCCTTGATGGCAAGCTCCAACGCACTGTTGGAGAAATCCTGAATCAACGGGTCAAAAATTTGCGGCATAAAAATGTTAATAATGGAGCAGTGCTAGTTGTTGATCATCAAAGCCATGAAATCCTAGCTTGGGTAGGCAATGTTACTAATACAGTAGGCAACCAAATTGATGCAGTTACAACACCACGCCAGCCAGGTTCAACGCTGAAACCGTTTTTATACGCTTTAGCTTTAGAAAAAGGCTGGACGGCAGCGACATTAATAAATGATAGCCCCTTGGCGGAAGCAGTTGGCACAGGCTTGCATAGCTATCGTAATTATAGCCACCATTATTATGGCCCACTACGCCTACGCGATGCACTAGGAAATTCTTTAAATATTCCGGCGATTCGTACCATTCAATTTACTGGCACGGAAACATTTTTGCAGCGTTTACATCAACTAGGCATGAAAAGTTTAACCGAATCAGCTGATTATTATGGAGATGGCTTAGCTTTAGGCAATGGTGGCATTACATTATTTGAACTAGTGCAAGCCTACGCAACCTTAGCAAACCAAGGCAAGTTTAGCCCTTTGAAAGTCTTACGCAATGAAGCAAGTTCATCATCCAGTAGCGTATTCAGCCCCGAAATAAGCAGTATAATTGCCGATATATTATCAGACTCCGATGCTCGACATTTAGAATTTGGTCGAAGTGCATTATTACGCTTTCCAGTTCAAACAGCGGTAAAAACTGGAACCTCAACAGATTATAGAGATGCTTGGTCAGTCGGCTTCAATCATCGCTACACAGTCGGCGTGTGGCTAGGGAACTTAGATCAACAACCGATGTCGAAAGTCTCAGGCGGCTCAGGAGCAGTTTTAGTATTACGAGGAGTATTTGCAGAACTGAATCGCTATGAAGAAACCCAAGCCTTATATAAAAGCCCAGAATTGTTAAAAATCAACATTTGTCGCGCAACTGGACAAGCTGCGACATCAAATTGTCCAAGCAAAATAGAATGGTTTATAGCAGGCACAGAACCAGCAGTAAAAGCTATTATGACAACGGAAAATAAAAATATGGGAATCCCTTTGCGTTTAAGACAACCTACTCCAGGTTTACAACTAGCAATGGATCCACGTATTCCAGATGAATATGAAGCATTTGCGTTGAAATTATCAAAAACGCAACTAGAAGCCGATTCAATAGAATGGCTAATTGATGGCAAAGTGATAGGCAATACACCGGCAGAAGTGCGTCAATTTTTATGGCCATTGAAACGGGGAACGCATATTGCACAAGCAAGAGTTTGGATGCTTGAAGGAGATGAGCCGTTGCAAACTGAGAGAGTTCGGTTTTATGTGAAATAATGTTTGAACTGTGATTTTTTCAAATCACAGTTCAGATGTTATGCAGTTTTTAACCACGGATTTAATAATTCGGCTGAACTTGACTCCATATCCGCAATATTTCTAGTTACTACAATGCAATTATATACAATTCCAGAAGCAGCAATAAGACCATCAATAGTAGGCATTGGTTTTCCTAATAGCTCCGAAACACCTTGAAGTTCTCCCCATTTTACTGAAACATCCAAATCTATAGGAATTCTTCTACCTTCAAAGCGTTTCTTTAAATCTTCTTCTACCCATAGTTTTAAACGCTTTTTTCTGATTACATCAGGTGCTTTTTCTATACCTTTTTCTATTTCACCGAATGTTAGCACACTGAGATATAAGCTATTTTCATTTTGACTTTGCATCCATGAAATAACGTTTTTATCTGGCTGTCGTCTGATGAGTTCTGAGATTACGCAAGTATCCAAAAGAAATTTCATAACTCAATTTTTCTTGGTAAATCCCCGTTTCTTGAAATATCTAACTCAGCCTCGATAAGTGGGGAGTTTCTTAAAAATGTCACTAAATCTGTTTGAGGCTTGGTGATTTTTTTGTAGTCTTTGAATGAAAGAATAACTACAGCATTATTTCCATATTTTGTAACAAATTGAGGTTCATTAAGCATCGCTTTTTCAACCAGCTGGCTAAATTTGCTTTTTGCATCTTGAAGTTGCCATGTATTATTTTTCATAATATCCAACCATTGTGATAGACTAGTCGGGCTAGACTATACGTTTATTGTTATTATTTGTCAAATATTCAATTACAGCTCTTCCTGCTGCAACATCCACAAATGCGCGTAAACCCCACCGACTTTCAATAATTCCGTATGTGTTCCCCGTTCAACAATTTGTCCTTGTTCCATAACTAAAATTTGTTCGGCATCAATAATTGTTGATAAACGGTGGGCAATTACTAATGTGGTACGATTCACCGCAATTTTGGCTAAAGCCGCCTGTATCATTTTTTCAGTTTTAGAATCTAAAGAAGAGGTTGCTTCATCAAATACCAAGATTTTGGGATTTTTCAGAATAGCACGGGCAATGGCTACTCGTTGTTTTTCACCGCCAGAAAGTTTTAAGCCACGTTCTCCTACTATTGTGTCATAGCCTTTAGGTAATGAACTTATGAATTTGTGAATATTAGCGAGTTCAGCAGCTTTTATAATTTCTGCTTGGCTGGATTCTGGACAAGCATATGCAATATTATAATAAATAGTATCATTAAATAAAACAGTATCTTGCGGTACGATTCCAATTGATGCGCGGAGACTTTTTTGAGTCACGCTACGAATATCTTGCCCATTAATGGCAATACTGCCGCCAGTGACATCGTAAAAACGAAACAATAAACGGGCTATTGTTGACTTGCCCGCTCCACTCGTACCAACAATGGCAATCTTATGCCCAGGTGGAATCTCAAAACTGAGTTTAGATAAAATCGAACGCTCTGCTTGGTAATGAAAATTCACCTGTTCAAAACGAATGCCCCCATCTCCAACAGACAATGTACCAGCATTAGCTGCGTCTTGAATATCAGGTTGCTTTTCAAGTAATTTAAACATTAAATCCATATCAGCTAGAGCGTATTTAATCGAACGATAAACAACACCTAAAAAATTCAAAGGAATAAATAATTGCAATAAAAAAGCATTGACGAGCACCAAATCGCCTAAACTCATGCTGCCATCAACCACGCCTTGACTAGCAAAAATCATAATTAAGGTAACAGCAACGGCAATAATAGCGGATTGTCCAAAATTCAGGACAGACATTGAGGTTCTACTTTTCACCGCTGCATTTTCCCATTCGGCTAAAGTTTCATCATAACGCCGCGTTTCTAATCCCTCATTCCCAAAGGATTTCACAGTTTCATAATTAACTAAACTATCAATAGCTTGATTATTAGCTTCGGATTCTTTAGCATTCATCACATGCCTAAATTCCATCCGCCATTCTGTGACTGCTAAGGTAAAAGCAATATAAATCATCACAGTAATCAAGATTATGACCGAAAATTTCAAATCATATTGTGTGAATAGTATCAGAGCAATGAGAGTAATTTCGGCAAAAGTAGGAATAATCTGAAAAATCATATAATTCAAAATAGAACTGATGCTGCGAGTACCACGCTCCAAATCTCTTGAAATCGCCCCAGTTTGTCTTTCCAAATGAAAACGCAACGATAAATCATGTAAATGCTTTAAAACCTTATTAGATAAGCGACGCATCGCACGATAACGCACTCTGGCAAAAATAGCATCGCGCAATTCATTGAAAAGAGAAGAGAATAAGCGCAAAATACCATAAGCGAGTAATAAAATAATCGGTAATATGGGCGCAGCATCTTGCGCTTTATCAAGCGTATCCACAATATATTTAAGTACAACAGGAATAGCAACATTAGCAATTTTTGCCAAAACTAGAGAAAGTAAAGCAAGTAATACCCGTCCTCGATAATCCCAAATATAGGGCAACATATCACGCAAATTTTGGCGATCATTGCGATTACTATGAACAACAGTGGTGGGGCGTTGGTGTAGGGGAGTTCTCATTGGGTGCTCTATCAATTAAAAAATTAAATATATGAATATATCTTACATTTCGCAGTCAAAGACTGTATTCTATATATTATTGATAATATCAAAATACAATACATTGTAATATGTTTTCGTTTCTTTGATTAGATGAAAGGTAAAAAAGCAATATGGAACAAATTGTTATTGAAGTTAATGATAGAGAAAAAGCACAATTACTGTATCAACTCCTTTCCGCATTAGATTTTGTGAATACCATCACAAAAGTAGAATCCAATGAAAAGCCAAAAGATTTAGGTTGGACTCCTGGTTTTTTTGAGAGAACTGCTGGTGCTTGGGAAGGTGAACCGCTAACACGCGAAGAACAAGGCGAATATGAGCAGCGGGAGGTATTATTGTGATTTATTTGCCTGAGAAAATTTATATGATAATCTAATTATAGGTAGAATTGGCTCTATTTATATTAAAGTATAAACTCCTGAATTTAGGGTATAATAATAAGGGGATATAAGGCATATTTGCTTGGTAATAAGTAGTTATATTTTATGGAGAATGTATGGATACTATTGATAATAAGACACTTC
>JAUXCJ010000148.1 GCA_030618965.1 Thiomargarita sp. | reverse complement strand
TTGTCAGAGGGTGTTATCAAGCACTTGCGTCAGTTTGAACTATTTATTATGGGCTATGGGAGTGATGTGATGCAGCACGATGGCACATCGTTTGAGGTGAGTACAGCTAAAATCAGCCTACCCTTAAAGTGGCGTGTTTATTGCTTTAAGAAAAATAACATGCCACTTTTAACTTCCGCTGGATTTTTTGGTTAGATGTTTTTTTAGATATCTCTTGCGAAAACAAATAAATTATAATCTGGATTAGACTCCATAAAAAAAACCATATCATCAAGCATTTCAGAAATAATTTGTTCCTTTAAATTCTTTGCACAATCTTTTTGACGAGTAGCTTCTATTTTTAACAGAGCTATATCTTTTTGAGATACAACCAACACTTCACTGCTTGCTTCATTGTCATTACTAACAACACCAAACTCTAGTCCTTCAATAAGTTTAACTTCACAACCTTCTTTAGCTTCTGTGGAAATTGTATAATCTTCATCAAAATATTCTTCATATTCATATTCTTGTTCTGGAAGACTACAAGATAAAAAATATTCACTACCTATTTTTTTTGCATCATGGAGATTAAAAAAAATACCAAGCACTCTGCTCATTGGCTCCCAATTCCACGACATATCTTGTTCGCACCCATTCACCCAGCAAAAAAGATATTTTTGATTACTTTGTAAAGCGGCTTGTTCACTCGCATGAGCAAATCGTGCTGCCTCTGCCTGCTGCTCCATATAATATTCTGCATCATCACCCATTCATAATTTCCTCTATTAAAACCACGAAAACATCTAACTATATTATTATCAGGCATATTTGCCCTTTAATCTAATTTTCCCTTTAATCTAAATTGTTTTATTAATTTTACCTGATAAGTTGATATTATTCAATTTAAAAATGGCCACCATAATATGAATATTCATTCCATCCACTAAGTATCTTCCAAGTCGCTTAGTCCCCACCATCCTTAAATCAAAGCAAATCCCCCCGACGAAATATCAGATACCCAGTAGTAGCGCAAACAGTTCCAAGCACCAAAGGATAGCTAAAAGACCAAATCAAATAGCCCATTTGACCAAAAAGATCCAAAATAACATAAGCTGTTGGTCCTAAAAGAACTAATTGGGGATCAAATAATAGCATCGCTCCAGTACGAAAAGTTTGGATCGGATTTGCTAGGGCAATTAATACCAATGGTTCTGGCGCAAATTGTTCCTGTACCATCAATCCTAATAAAATTAAATCCATAAATAGTAACAAAAACAGCCAGATAAAAAATGCTGCTCCCTGTGCTACATCAACGGAATGGGCTAAACTTGAGATCAGCATTCCGATGCCAAGAAAACACCAGACTAAAGCCAGCAATAAGCCAGTGTAAAAACCAAATAAGTCCCACGGTACGGCAACGCCACGCCATAATGCCCAAACTGCCCCTGCTGCCATAGCTAGAAATACTGGCAAGAAAATCACAATAAACCGTCCCAAAACTTTTCCCCAATACCAAGCAGGTAGTGAGACTGGTAAAGAAAGCAGATATTCAAAAACCCCTGCTTCTTTGTCACCTGCAACTGAGCGCACGGTGCTAATTAAAACGAAAACTGGCACGATTGCCATACACAATTGGATATATGTCACCAACAAACGAGACAAACCAGTAAATCCCATAATACGAGATTCTGTTAGCCCAAAAATGAATAATAAAACGATAATGCCGCCAAACACGGTGCTATAAAGCAAAAACCACCGTGCGCGTAGAGATTCTGAAATATCTAATAAAGCCGTTAGCCACAAATGTTTCATATAATTTTTAATGTGTTGATTGCATGTGAGACGGTTTACGAGGCTTCTGCTTTTTTGCTAACATTTTAGCTTTAGCCGTTGCAAAATCCACACTAGCCTTTATTGGTTCTGCCACTGCACCGAATTCAAAATCCATCGGTGTAATTTGTCCTGACACATAATGGGCAGTTCGGGCATCTAACCATTTGCCATTGCGATAATCTGTCACCCAGATTTTAGGAGTTTTATCCCATGTCTGTTTATTCAACCAATGCACAGCACAACCTAAGTCATCAAAAAGATAAGCCTTATTTCTGGGGCCACCACGAACTTGAGCCGCAAAATGTCGATCACTTAGAACCATTCGACAACGTTCACAAGCATCCCGATCCCATTTCACATCTATGATACCAGTATCATTGCTACAACTAATAAGCAAAGTAAACAAGGTAACAACACTTAACAAATAAAAGAAATATTTCATTTTTTCAAATCCACCTTTTCATCTACAACAACTTTACCCATATCCAATTCCAGTACCCGATTAACTAAAGCAGCTAATTCTTCTAAACGATGGCTGGAAATTAGAGTAATAGCATGTTCTTGTTTTTCCTGAAGTAGTTCTAAAAATATTTGCCGCGCCTTTGGATCAAGATTAGCGGCAGGCTCGTCCATAATTAAGATGTCACTATTACGCCCCAAGGCGATAGCAATTAACAACTTTTGTTTTTGACCCCCAGACAGTTTAACAAAAGGCTGACGTAAAAGCGTTTGGATATCCAAACCCAATTGCACAGTCAGATCAACTATCTGTTTAGGAGGCGTGTTACACACCCCAGCGGCAAAATGTATTAATTGATTCACTGGCATTTTTAACGGTGGTGGCAATTGTGGCACAAAACCCATTCGTGCTAGTACCTTTTGCCGATGACGGCGTGGGTTCAAGCCTCCGATGCTAATTGTGCCGTCACAACAATATTCACCTAATAAACAACGCATCAAAGTTGTTTTACCTGCTCCATTAGAACCAACTAAGGCAATATGTTCACCAGGCTCAATTTGGAGACTGACATTTTCTAAAACTGATTTGCGTTTAAATCGCTTGGAAACTTGTTCGAGAATAATCATAATTAGCTGATAAGTGACAACCCTTTAATATCAAAACGTAACGATTGCGTCGGACAAACATCAATACAAGCACCGCATAAAGTGCAATCTGTACCAATATCAATTATAACTTTATTAGCACGACCTTTTTTTACACAATCTAAAACATGTGGAACTTCACAAACCGCGTTACAAGCAGCTTCATGATGGCAATCAGATAAATGATAAGAAATTTGTAGTGGTGATAATGCTCCTGTAATTCCATAGGTTAAACCCATAGGACATACATAGCGACACCATGCACGGCGTGAGTAAAAAACTTCAAAAAGAAATAATAATAATATCCAAATTAACGCCAAACTGGGTCCATAAATTAAAGCACGACTGATAATTCCAACTGGATTGATACTATTAAATAAGGCATAGCCTAAAAAGAATGCTAATAAAGCGAACACAATCCAAAAAACACTGCGAACTCCCCGATGAAAGGGATGATCTTTAATCAATTTTTTCGCTACCAGTTTAAGGTGAATTTTTTCCGCCAAGTCTGCCAGCAACTGATAGGGACATACCCAAGAACAAAAAGCTCGCCCTCCCAATAGCACCCATATTATTACTACCGTCACAGTGCCAATAATAAGATTAATAAACACTATCTTGTAAGCGAGAACAACTTGTAAAGCCGAATAAACATCCGCTAGGTGAAAACCTAGCACACGCGAAGCAATCAATGAACCTTCAAATAACTGAATATCTATCCAAAAAGATAGCGTAAATAACAGATTAATAATGATAATTGTCAACCAACGACGATTACGCCATTTATTAGAATGAACACCTTGTTTAATCTGTTTCAAATCTTGCTTAAATTCGGCTCGTTCTGCTTTTGTTAAATTCTTAATTTTTGCTTTTTTAACTAAATGAATAGCCTTAGCTTCTTCTGTTATCCGTTTAGGTTTGCTTGGTTGTTTCCCAAACATAACCAGCAATGCTTCAAGATTCCCTTTCACGCCTCCCCCCACATTTTACGCTCATCAATGACAATCACAGTAGGTTCTACTGGACAAATCATTTCACAAACACCGCAGCCAACACAGGCTTCATGGATAACTGGCATTTTACGTTTTCCTTCATCATCAATATTTTGTAAAGAAATAGCATTTTCAATAGGACATTCGCGTACACAAAGATCGCATAATTCCAAATCATAAGGATGCTCTCGCACAGGAATAGGATTCCAGCGATCAATTTTCGCATAACGCAATAAGCCATTAAAATCCGCCCCCCGTACTTGTCCCTTAAAACCTAATCCTTGACTAGCTAAACAGGCTTCAGGTCTCGCAACCCGCGCCAATCCCATGCGAACTTCTTCCTTTTTAACAATTGTATGACTTAACGAGCCAGTAGGGCAAGCTAAAATACATTGAACAGCATCACAAGAAAAATCACAGGCTTGAGCGCGAGCATCAATATACGGCACACCTATCCCCATCGCTTCATCAATATCTGCTAATTTAATAGCTTCTACTGGACAAACTTGTACACATTGCCCACATTTAATACACGAAGCTAAAAATTCGGGTTCATCTATAGCCCCAGGGGGACGTAATCGCAACGGTACCAATTTAGCAATAACAGGCAATAAAGTAGCCAATGAGATTCCAACTACGCCAACAAATAATCCCACTGTGCGTAAAAAGCGTCGGCGCGAAGCTTCATAACGGGGTGATTTTGGTGATTTAGACATAATGTTAAGGTAAAGAATAAATTAGAGGTTGAGGCACGAATTACCGAAACACCAAAATTTTAACTTGGCGAAGGTATTGATTATTATAATCAATTTCTGGTTATTGGAGTCCAAAGCTTTAGCTTTGGGCGTGTCAGTACCAAAGCTAAAGCTTTGGACCCCAAAATCATTGAAAAACGGCTTCAAATACCCGCATTTATAACGTTGCTCATCAGCTTGAGCACGAAAATAAAAATCATTATCATTTTCCAGATGAAGTTTAGGCACGTAAAAGTATTTTTACATTTTATGAGCCGTAAATCAATTCTAAAGTCAAGCTTTGTGGGTGGTTGATTGATGAACTTGGAGAGAGCATAATATATATTAGACATTATCGGAAATAACACACCCCACCTCTCAAGACAATGCCA
>JAUXCJ010000286.1 GCA_030618965.1 Thiomargarita sp. | reverse complement strand
CTACCCACCCTACACAATATTAGTTTGATTTCAATTATTTAAAAAGTTGTGTATAAATAGAGTGAGCGGGAGTTTGAGAAAAAAACCTAATTTTAAGGATTTTTGGTATAAAGCTGACAGGAACAACAATAATGGAATCAGCTATTTTATTAATTATACTTGGCTTCGGTGCCTGGTTTTGGTTTGACACGCAACGAAGTCAGGAAATGGCTAAGGCTATCTGTCAACAAGTTTGTAGAGAATTGAAGCTGCAATTCTTGGATGACACAGTTGTTTTGAGGCGATTACGTTTAAGACGTAATAGTCGCGGCAGCTTAAGGGTGCAAAGGACTTATCAGTTTGAATTTTATGATGGTGGTAACCAGCGTCAGTGGGGCACGGTGATTATGCGTGGCATCGCCTTAGAAATGTTGGAAATGCCAGGTTATATGGAGAGAACTATTTCACCCGTTTAAGTACAGGTTTACCGCGAGGAGGTCTGGGCGACTGGGCGACTTCATCAATATTAAGTGCTTGAGCATCTTTAAGCACGGGTTTACCACGAGGAGCTTTGGAGGCTTGTGTTGCACTATTACTTTCATCAATATCTTGAAAGTCTTCAGGTTTAAAAAACATACCTTTGCCATTTTCTTTGGCATAAATAGCGAGTACCGCAGGTGTTGGAATAAACACTGAAAATTGGTTGCCAGAAAATCTAGCTCGAAAGCTTATCCAGTCATTATCTAATGTTAATCCTTGCACTGCATTTTCTTGAACGTTCAAGATAATTTTGCCTTCTTCAACAAATTGTCGAGGCACTGCTATTTCATCGTTGTAATCAGCATTGACTAATAGATAAGGAGTTAATCCGTTATCAGTAAGCCAGTCATACAGGGCACGTATTAAGTAAGGCTGTGTTGAGGTCATATTTTTCTTATTTAATTTTCAATTAATTATCCCCCCCGCTGAGGTTTCCCCCGCCCAATGGGAGGGGGCTAGGGGGAGGGAGCACGCCTAATGCACGTCTCGCCAGTATTCTTTTTTCAGAAAATAAGCGAAAACAAAGAAAATAGCGAGGAATAACAGAACTTTCCAACCTAAATCATATCGTATCAATTTGGCTGGCTCGCCGACATAATCAAGGAAGTTGACTAAATTACGCACATCTTGACGATAATTATCAGCTTTCGCCTCATCTGCCTTATCAACCAACTCAAGTTTAATCACTTCATGGGTTTTACCATGACTATCTGTGACTGTTTCGTGAACGACTTTTTGCCATCCTTGCCTATCCCATAAAACATGAGGCATACCCACATCTTTAAAGACGAGATTGTTGACACCCATTGGGCGCGAAGGGTCTAAGTAAAAACTCAACAAATAGGTATATAACCAATCGGTGCCACGCGCACGAGCAATCGTACTTAAATCAGGTGGAGTAACACCAAACCATCTTTCCCCATCATCAGCATCCATTGCAATGGTCATGGTTTCACCGATTTTATTGGTAGTAAACATTAGGTTTTTCATCATTTCTTCATTGCTCAAACCTAAATCTGTGGCCACCCGTTGGTAACGGGAATATTTGGTAGAGTGACAGCCCATACAGTAATTGACAAAAAGTTGAGCACCCGCTTGTAATGATGCTTTATCAGTGATGTCATTATGAGCCTTTTGTAATTCAACACCGCCACCAGAGGCTAAGGCTATGCTGGTAGATAATAATAGAGTTAAACCTAAAATAAATCGTCTCATCAGTGTGTCACCCTTTCTGGTACAGGTTTAGTCGGATCTATCGCAGAATACCAAGGCATTAAGATAAAAAATCCAAAGTAAATAACAGAGAATAGACGTGAAAATAAGGTTGTCGTCTCTGTTGGTGCTTGCATACCTAAGTAGCCCAATCCAAAAAAGCTAACAATGAACAGAACTAAGGCCAATTTGTAAATCCAGCCTTTATAGCGAATGGATTTTACTGGGCTGCGATCCAGCTAAGGAAGTAGGAACAAGACGAAAATAGCACCACCCATTGCGACTACACCTAAGAATTTATCAGGAACTGCACGTAAAATGGCATAAAATGGGGTGAAATACCATAATGGTTCAATGTGTTCTGGTGTATTCATAGGATCAGCTGGGAAAAAGTTATTTTTTTCCAGAAAATAACCAAAAAATTCAGGCGCGTAGAAGATAGATAGGCTGAATAGCATTAAAAAGAAGGCAACACCCATAATATCTTTTACAGTGTAGTAAGGATGGAATGGAATGCCATCAAGAGGAATGCCAGTTTTTGGATCCTTATTCTTTTTGATTTCAATGCCATCAGGATTATTAGAACCGACTTCATGTAAAGCAATGATATGCACTACTGCTAATGCCAGCAAAATAATTGGTACTAAAACCACATGAAACACAAAAAAGCGGTTTAAAGTCGCATCAGCAATCACGAAATCACCGCGAACCCACACCGCCAACTCTTCACCTATGACAGGAATAGCACCAAAGATGGATAAAATAACTTGTGCGCCCCAATAAGACATTTGTCCCCAAGGTAACAAATACCCTAAAAAGGCTTCAGCCATTAAGCAGAGGTAAAGAAACATGCCAATAACCCAGATCAGTTCACGCGGCTTTCTATAAGAGCCGTATATCAAGGCTCTGAACATGTGCAAGTAAATAACTATAAAAAAGAATGAAGCCCCGATAGCATGCATATAGCGAATCAGCCAGCCATATTCAACATCGCGCATGATGTATTCTACGGAGGCAAAAGCCAAACTAGCATCTGGTTTATAATTCGTCGCCAAAAAAATACCAGTGAAAATTTGCAAAACCAGCATCATTAAGGCTAATGAACCGAAGTAATACCAAAAATTAAAGTTTTTCGGTGCATAATATTGCCCGAGATGCTCGTTCCACATTTTGCTTAGCGGAAAACGCGCATCAATCCATCCCAAACTAGCTGTTAATATTTTATCCATAATCATGCCGCTCCTTCTTGATCAACACCCACTATAATACGGGTATTGCTCAGGTAAGAATAGGGGGGAATGACCAGATTAGTGGGTGCAGGTAAACCTGCATAAACCCGCCCTGATAAGTCGAATTTTGAACCATGACAAGGGCAGAAAAATCCGCCTTTCCAATCACTACCTAAGTCGTGCGGCTCATTTTCTTTAATATAGGTTGGAGAACAGCCTAAGTGTGTACAAATACCAACGACAACCAAATATTCTGGTTTTATAGAGCGATTAATATTTTTCGCATAGTCAGGTTGTTGGTCAATCACGTTTGAATCTGGATCACTCAATTCCCCATTTAAACTGGATAACTCAGCCAACATTTTCTCGGTACGCTTAACAATCCAAACCGGTTTGCCACGCCATTCTACCGTTAATTTTTGACCATCTTCTATTTTACTAATATCTACTTCCACAGGTGCCCCAGCCGCTTGAGCTTTGGCACTGGGTCGCAGAGAGGCAAGAAAGGGCCAAGCTACAAAGCCTGCCCCAACTGCACCAACCACCGAAGTGGCTGCGACCAAAAAATGGCGTTTACTATGATCATCAACACCATTGGCCCCTAAATTTACACCAGTTGTACTCATTTGAAATTATAATCCCCT
>JAUXCJ010000226.1 GCA_030618965.1 Thiomargarita sp. | reverse complement strand
GTATTACAAAAGGTACGTCTGGTGAAACGCGCATTTTACGTTTAGAATTACAAGTTTTGGCTGATGTTGGTTTATTGGGTTTACCAAATGCGGGTAAATCGACTTTTATTCGCGCCGTTTCCGCTGCTCGCCCTAAAGTAGCGGCTTATCCATTTACTACTATAAGCCCAAGCTTAGGCGTTGTATCTATTGAAATTGATCGCAATTTTGTGGTTGCAGATATTCCGGGCTTAATAGCAGGTGCGGCTGATGGTGTTGGATTAGGAATAAGATTTTTAAAACATTTATCACGCACTCGTTTATTATTACATATCGTCGATATTGCGCCTTTAGATAGTGAACCCGTACAAGATTTTATTACGATTAGTCGAGAAATTGAAAAATATAGTGTCAAACTCGCCGCGCGTGAACGCTGGTTAGTATTCAATAAGGTGGATTTATTACCAGCTGATGAACAGGCAGCGCATTGTGAGGCTATTTTGGAAAAGTTGAACTGGCAAGGGCGAGTTTTTCAAATATCGGCCTTATCCGGGCAGGGTTGCAAACCATTATCTTATCATATTATGCAGTATTTGGAGAATAAATTATGATTAAAAGTACTATCATGCAATTATATGATCCCCGTTTATTCCATCAACAAGCTTATATCAACGGTGCATGGATAGATAGTGATGCTTTTATAGAAGTCACCAATCCCGCTAATAATACGGTGCTTGGCACTGTGCCGAATTTGGGGAAAGTTGAAACTGATGAAGCCATCGCCGCCGCTCAAGCCGCTTTGCCTGAATGGCGTAGCAAATTAGCTAAAGAACGCAGTGCGATTATGCGTAGATGGTTTAATTTGATTATGGAAAATCAGCAAGATTTAGCCATTTTAATGACAGCTGAGCAAGGTAAACCTTTGGCGGAATCTCTGGGCGAAGTGGCTTATGGAGCATCTTTTATCGAATGGTTTGCCGAAGAGGGCAAGCGTGTTTATGGTGATGTAATCCCTGAGCCGGTACAAGGAAGACGTATTGTTGTTATGAAACAAGCTATTGGCGTGGTAGCTGCGATTACACCTTGGAATTTTCCCAATGCGATGATTACGCGCAAATTGGCACCGGCTTTGGCAGTGGGTTGCACAGTGGTGGTTAAACCGGCTGAGGCAACACCATTTTCAGCCTTGGCTTTAGCCGAATTGGCAGAACGGGCCGGTTTTCCCAAAGGAGTGATTAATATTGTTACTGGCAACCCTAAAGAAATTGGGGCGGCTTTGACTGCTAATCCTTTGGTGCGTAAATTGTCTTTTACCGGTTCAACGCCTGTCGGCAAGTTATTGATGGCACAATGCGCCGCAACTGTAAAAAAATCTCTTTAGAATTAGGTGGTAATGCGCCTTTTATGGTTTTTGATGATGCCGATATAGAGGCCGCAGTTGCAGGTGCTGTCGCGTCTAAATATCGTAACATGGGGCAAACCTGTGTTTGTACTAATCGTTTTTTGGTTCAAAATAGTATTTATGATGAATTTGCGGCTAAGTTAGCACAGGCAGTGGGTGAACTAAAAGTCGGTGATGGCTTAGAAAGTGAAACTCAGCAAGGCCCCTTAATTAATCAGGCGGCAGTCGAAAAAGTAGAAAGCCATATTAGCGATGCTGTGGCTCAAGGCGCAAAAATCGTCTCTGGCGGACAACGCCACCCGCTAGGTGGAACATTTTTTGAGCCAACGGTTTTAACGGGTGTCACTACTAAAATGCTGATTGCCCGCGAGGAAACTTTTGGTCCTGTCGCGCCCCTATTTGGTTTTGACACTGAAAAAGAGGCGATTGCCTTAGCTAATGATACGCCTTTTGGATTAGCAGCCTATTTTTATACACGCGATTTAGGGCGGGCGTGGCGTGTGGCGGAGGGCTTAGAATATGGTATGGTGGGTATTAATGAGGGGGTTATTTCTACTGAAGTCGCTCCATTTGGCGGTATCAAAGAATCTGGGTTGGGACGTGAAGGTTCTAAATATGGGATTGATGACTATCTGGAAATGAAATATGTTTGTATGGGTGGATTATAATACCATCGTTTTTTTTATCCATTTAAAATATAATGTCTCTTTTATCCATATAAGGAGGCTATAGAAATAATATGAATATTGAAGAGAGTAATTCTCGTAATATCAGTAAATTGACTAAAAAAACAATGGCTTTAGTATTAGCTGGCGGACGTGGCTCACGGCTAAAAAATCTGACCGATTGGCGGACTAAACCCGCCGTGCCTTTTGGCGGTAAATTTCGCATCATTGATTTTCCATTGTCAAATTGCATTAATTCTAGTATTCGTAAAATTGCCGTTATAACCCAATATAAATCACATTCCTTGATTCGCCATATCCAAAAAGGTTGGAGTTGGTTACGCGGAGAATTTGGGGAATTTGTTGAATTAATGCCCGCTTCTCAGCAGAGTGTTAAGGATTCTTGGTACACAGGAACCGCTAATGCTGTATATCAAAACCTCAACATTATTCGCAGTCATAATCCCAAATATATTTTAATCCTAGCCGGTGATCATATTTATAAAATGGATTATGGGTTAATGATTGATGATCATGTCAAAAAGGGTGCCAATATGACAGTTGGCTGCTTGGAAGTGCCGCTAGACATGGCAAAAGAGTTTGGTGTGATGAGCGTTGATGAGAATGGGCAAATCATACGTTTTGCTGAAAAGCCAGCGCAGCCAGAGCCAATGCCAAATAATCCAAATAATGCCTTAGCCTCTATGGGTATTTATGTTTTCGATGCGGAATTTTTGTATGATGAACTGTTGGGCGATTCAAAGTTGGAGCGTTCCAGCCATGATTTTGGTAAAGACATTATTCCGAGTCTGATTGAAAAGCACAAGGTTTTTGCCTATCGTTTTCGTGATGCTCAAAAGGGGAAAAAAGAGGGGCAACAAGCTTATTGGCGTGATGTGGGGACGGTGGATGCTTTTTGGGAAGCCAATATGGAATTAGTTTCTGTGGAACCACAGTTAAATATGTATGATAAACATTGGCCAATATGGACTTATCAAGAACAATTGCCCCCAGCTAAATTTGTGTTTAATAATGATGAGCGTCGTGGGATGGCAGTCGATTCAATGGTTTCAGGTGGTTGTTTAATTTCTGGTGCTAAAATTGAACACTCGCTACTTTTTTCTAATGTGAAGGTGAACTCATACGCTGTTGTGAAAGATAGTGTAATATTACCTGATGTAGAAATCGGTCGCTCTTGTCGCATTAAAAAAGCGGTTATTGATAAAGGTTGTAATATTCCAGCCAATACAGTAATTGGGGAAAATCATGAGGAAGATGCCAAGCGTTTTTATGTCAGCGACGGCGGTGTGGTGTTGGTAACACCGCCGATGTTAGGGCAGACTCTTCATGATGCAAATTAGTACTTTGTTAATTTAATTTTACCTGTTGGAGTGCAAGCTTAGAAACGTGCATCAAATAATTTCCACAACGTTGCATCAAACCTGACAGGTTTTAAAAACCTGTCAGGTTTAATTGTCGAAGTTATTTCATGAACGTTCCTTACCTTGCACTCCTATTCACTCTTAAACGGACTATTTATATGCCCGATAAATTAAAAGTGGTGCTATGTTGGCACATGCACCAACCTGCCTATTATGATTGGCATAATGAAGAATATCATTTACCTTGGACTTATTTACATGGGATTAAAGATTATATTGAAATGGCCGCACATTTGGAAGAGGTACCTCAAGCCCGTGCGGTTGTGAATTTTGCTCCAACTTTGTTGGAACAAATTGATGATTATGCTAGACAAATAAAAGCATTTTTAAGCGATGAAACGCCCATCCAAGACCCATTGTTGGCAGCCTTAAACAGTCAGCCCTCTCATGCTCCCTTTCTAAAATCTGTCAGTGAATCAAGCTCTCCTGTGATAGAAGCCCGTTTTAAATTGATTGAAAATTGTTTGCGTGCCAATGAAGAGCGAATGATTCAACGTTTTAAACCTTATCAGGCACTAGTTGATTTAGCAAAGTCACTAAAAGAAAATTCTCAGATAGTTACTTATTTAGATGAACAATATCTTATCGACTTATTGATGTGGTATCACTTAGCTTGGCTTGGTGAAACCGTGCGTC
>JAUXCJ010000062.1 GCA_030618965.1 Thiomargarita sp. | reverse complement strand
CTTTGTTTTACATGATGGAAGTCCAAAAGAAACAGTAGCATTTTATCAAAAACTGTTATCTGCCCCTGAAGAAAAAAAGAACGCTATCCGCACTGAAATTATATCAAATAGCAATCAGACTAAGTCTGATATTACTGACTCAGCTTCTAAAGATAGTAGCTTAGCCTCTTCTTCGTTTACCAAACCCAAACCATTTTTGGTACAGGAAATGATTTCCCAAAGCCGTATAGAATATGAGCAAAGAGGAGCTAGGATCCAGACTCCATCCATTGAGACACTATCTGGAAAACAGGTTAATCATTTGGTATGTGGCGAGGAATATTTTTACACCTACAAAGTATTTTTTGAAGAAGATGCTTCACAAATTCAATTTGGCATGTTGATTAAAACGAAATCTGGTTTGGAAATTGGTGGAGGAGCCTACCCTTCTGTTTTCAGTATGGTTCCACGGATAAAAAAAGGTTCTGTTGTTGAGATAAGGTTCAGGTTCCTTTGTGCTTTGAATCCTGAAACATATTTTCTGAATGCGGGAGTACTGGGCAATATTGATAGCCAAGTTGTATATTTGGACAGAGTTATTGATGCTATAATGTTTAAGGTTCAGTCTGAGAAGGGACTGGTGAGTACAGGTTTAGTTAATTTTAATATTGCACCCTCTATTACTATTATATAAGTTAATTTTGTAAAAGTATGGACCATTCTAAAAAAAGAATTGTGGTTGTTTTGGGTATGCATCGCAGCGGGACTAGTGTACTTGCGCGAGGATTGCGAGTCCTTAATGTTAATCTTGGAGATAAATTCATACCAAGACAAGCAGACAATAAAAATGGTTTTTGGGAAGATATGGATATCAATAATTTGAATGAGGAACTGCTCGCTACAATTGGTTCTTCTTGGCACAGTAATAAAGTTATTGAAGAATCTGTATTGTTGTCCCAAAAACTGAAGGCAGAAAGGGTTAGAGCAGTAAAACTGCTAGAGCATAAATTTCAGAATTTGGTTCCTATATTTGGATTTAAAGACCCAAGAACTAGTGTTTTGATGCCATTTTGGAAAAGTGTGTTTAAGCAACTTGAATTAGATGATAGCTATATTATTGCGTTACGTAGTCCTTTAGATGTTATTAAGTCACTTGAACGCCGGAATGGTTTTGCAAAAGAAAAATCATATTTCCTTTGGGCAAAATACCTGATAAATGCTGTTCAATATTCAAAAGGAAAACCACGGATTGTTGTGGACTATGATCAGTTACTTTACGCACCAACTACAGAGCTTGAAAGAATTTCTAACATTCTCGCACTTCCTAACCCCAAAGATCAGAATAACGAATTGGATGAATACATTAATCAATTTTTGACTAAATCGCTCAGACATCATATGACTGATGCGTCGTTGCTTGAAGAAGACTTTTCTGTTCCGCCATTTATTAGTTCTGCCTATGCTTGGCTTTCAAAACTGGCGCGAGATGAGGTTGCATTTGGAGATGTATCATTTGATAAAGCTTGGGAAAATATTGCAAAAGAATATTATCTGTTCACTCCGGTTCTTGCTTATCTTGATCAAATAGAAGTTGAAAGACAGACATATTTAGATCAGTTTAATGCTGTAGTAGTCGAAAGAGACGCACAACTAGCCGAACGAGATGCACAACTGTCCGAACGAGATGCACAACTAGCCGAACGAGATGCACAACTAGCCGAACGAGATGCACAAATTGGCGAGCGGAACGCACAACTGGCCGAGCTTTATTCATCAACAAGCTGGCGTATCACTGCTCCCATAAGATTTATCAAAAATCAACAATTAAAGGCTAGTCATTTTCTTTCATCACCACTACAGCAACTAAAACATTTTTATCAATTATTACCATTGAGTTACCAAACAAAATCTACTCACAGAAAAATCCTGGCAAAATATTTTCCCAAACTGTTATTGGCAAGCGGTAGCCATTATGAAACTATTCCGCTGCCAAAATTACCTGTACGTTTAGAGCATCCCCTCTCTAAACAAGTTACATACCCCACAGAAAAAATTGCAGGTTCTATTGATATAGGATCATCAAAAGATCCGATTATTTCTGTCATTATTCCCATCTACGGTAAAATTGACTATACCCTCCGTTGCTTGACTTCAATTTCTGCAAATCCACCCAAAAATGCTTTTGAAGTTATCGTAGTAGATGATTGTTCACCAGACAATTCGGCAGAAGTGCTTGCACAAGTAAAAGGTATCCGTTTAGTGAGTAATACTAAAAACCAAGGCTTTATCCGATCCTGCAACATTGGGGCGAATGTAGCTTTGGGCGAGTATCTATATTTTCTGAATAACGATACTGAAGTTACATCAGGATGGATGGATGAATTACTGCGTACTTTCCATGAATTCCCAGGCACTGGTTTAGCCGGCTCCAAACTCATTTACCCCGATGGACGATTACAAGAAGCTGGAGGAATTATTTGGAAAGATGGCAGTGCGTGGAATTTTGGGAGAATGCAAGACCCGTTACTTCCTGTATATAATTACGCTAGAGAGGTTGATTATTGTTCTGGAGCTTCTATCATGGTGCCCAAATTTCTTTTTGAAAAATTGGGTGGGTTTGATGAATACTACCTACCTGCATACTGCGAAGACTCCGATCTGGCACTCAAAATTCGTGATAATGGCTACCGCGTTATCTATCAACCCTTGTCTAATATATTTCATTATGAAGGGGTAACTTCTGGAACAGACACATCACAAGGTGTCAAAGCGCATCAGATAGAAAACGCTAAAAAGTTATACGAACGATGGCAAAATCGCCTACAGGAACATCAGGCACCAGGTAAAAATGTTGATAGTGCCAAAGACCGCAGAGCAACTCGCCGTGTATTAGTGCTGGATCACTGCACACCTACGCCCAATAAGGATGCAGGCTCGGTAACAGTATTCAATTTGTTGCTCCTGTTGAGAGAAATGGATTTCCAGGTGACCTTCATACCAGAAGACAACTTCCTATACATGCCAGAATACACCACAGCCCTACAACGTGTTGGAATTGAGGTGCTTTATGCACCCTACGTCTCCAGTGTTGAACAACACCTCAAAGATTGCAGTGGTAGATATGATTTAGCATTTTTGTTTCGTCCTGGCGTGGTTGAGCGACACATAAAAGCCATTCGCAAGCATTGCCCCAAAGCCAAGGTGCTATTCCATACGGTAGATTTGCATTACCTGCGTATGTCGCGCGAAGCAGAGCTACAATCAGATAAAACAAAGAAAAAAGCTGCGGACGAAATGAAGCAACGTGAATTGGCTGCTATTTTAGCCACTGATGCAAGTATTGTCCATAGCACCGCTGAGTTTGAATTACTTCGCCCAGAATTACCAGATGCCAAGTTGCACGTTTTTCCGTTGATCATGGATGTTAGGGAGACTGAAAACACTTTTGCTGATCGCCACGACATTGTCTTTATCGGTGGCTATCAGCACAGCCCGAATGTTGACGCTGTGCAGTACTTTGTATCAGAAATAATGCCAATATTGCGCCAACGCTTGCCTGGCGTGCGTTTCTATGCGGTTGGGAGCAAACCGCCGACTGAGATTCAAGCATTAGCTTCAGAAGATATTATCGTCACTGGCTTTATAGAAAACCTAGATCAGTTGTTGGATAAGATGCGTATATCCGTAGCGCCACTACGCTATGGAGCGGGCATCAAGGGCAAGATTGGTACAGCAATGGCTGTTGGCTTGCCAGTTGTTGCTACACCACTGGCGGTGGAAGGTATGTCACTCATCGATGGTGAAAATATTTTGGTTGCTGACGAAGCCGAGGCGTTTACAGATGCCATTGTAAGACTCTATCAAGATGAAACGCTCTGGAATCTTATCAGAGAGAGCGGATTGAAATTTGCTGACAACGCTTGGGGTGCAAAAGCAGCTTGGAAAATTTTGTCTACCATATTAGCAGATGTTGATATCAACACTATTCGTAGTACTTATTCACTTTCGTTGTACTCTGAATCAAAATCCCCAAAAGAAAAAATCGCTAATATGAGAATATTAAAACCAATCGCTTCAGTCAAGAGCCGTTGTGAGCTTGATCAAGTTCTACAGAGTGATTCACTAAAAAAAATCAAAAGGCTTGAAAGAATACTCCTAGATTCAACAAAAAACGATAATTTCACAGTAGACGGATTTTGTGTTCCATGCAACAAAAATGTTCTGTTCCTTGTGGACATGCAATCTGGAGGACAACGGCAACCAAATGGTTGGCAGCCCAACTGGCGTGAAAGATTGGAATGCCCTCAGTGCAAAATGAATAATCGGCAACGTCTTATGGCTACACTTGTAAAGAATGTCCTGAGTACAAATAAGAAAAAGCACGTTTATCTCATGGAGCAGGTTACTCCTATTTACAACTGGGTTGTAACTACTTTCGATAACCATGACATCATGGGCAGTGAATATCTTGGGCATGAATATGATGGTGGCTACACAATTAATGGCATCCGCCATGAGGATGTTGAAAATCTAAGTTTTTCTGATGGTGAACTTGACATTATAGTAAGTAATGATGTGTTTGAGCACGTTCCAAATCCTTCAAAGGCTTTTGCAGAATGTGCACGAGTATTAAAAAAAGGTGGTGTGATGCTCGCTACATTACCATTCCATCAGAATGAAGACAAATCGATAACTCGTGCAAAACTTATCAATGGGAAATTGGAACATATACTACCCTCCGTATATCATGGTAACCCGGTTTCTGCTGACGGCTCTCTCGTGTTCACAGATTTCGGTTGGGATATCCTTGACGTAATAAAAAGAGCTGGATTTTTAGAGGTAAGCGTAGATGTGTACGCATCTGCTGAACTAGGCCATTTAGGTGGTGGGCAATTAGTATTTCATGCACAAAAGTAAAATAATTTAAGTCAACCACCACCTGCTAAGCTAAAGCAGATAGCTTGGTTTTAGGCTAAAACCGATAGAGATACCCGATAAATCGTGGAGTTGCAGTGTTATCGCGCAAGCGGAGTTTGCGAGAACGAAGGGTTGCTGGTTCCCTTAAAACCAGCTTTTTTTGCTAAAGCTCCTCGCCTAATGCGAGAATATCAATAACTCCCAAGAAGAGATAATAAATATGTCATCTAGGTTTAATAAATTATTTCCTCAGATAAGTTTAATACTAGTACCTTTGTTATTTGGTATATTTTCAGTTAAATTGGGACAAGATACGAATTGGGACTTGTTAAATTATCACTTATACAATCCTTACGCATATCTGAATGACCGCCTTAATATTGATCTTGCAGCGGCTGGTTTACAAACCTACTTTAATCCATTTATGGATATCGTTTACTTTAGTGCGATCACCCACTTGTCTCCAAAAACAGTAGGTTTTCTAATAGGTGTGATTCAAGGTCTGAATTTCATTTTGATCTATAAAATCTCAAGTCATGCACTCAAAGATCACAAATTAAACAGTACCTATTCGCTACTATTGGCGTTAGCAGGGGTTCTTTCTGTTGGGTTTTTATCAGAAGTAGGGACAACATTAAATGATAGTATGAGCTCTATTTTTCCACTTCTATCACTATGGCTGATCGTTTCTTCGATTAGCTTCATAGTGAATGGAAATCGCTACCCTGTCTTTATTATTATCATTTTTTCTGGAGTATTAGCTGGACTTGGATGTGGCTTGAAACTTGTGATGTCTATATATGCACTATCAATATGCCTATCTTTCCTCATACTACCTATTAGATGGGTAACTAGATTGCAGTTATCATTTATTTTTGGGATATCCGTTCTACTAGGTTTGTTGGCTTCAGGCGGTTATTGGATGTACACTATCTGGACCAATTTTGGTAATCCTTTATTTCCACAATTTAACGACTTATTTCAAGGGGAACTTGCGATTTCAGAACCAATCCGTGACATGAGGTTTTTGCCAAAAAATATTTTTGAAAAGCTCTTCTACCCCATGCTATTTACGAATAATCCATTACGCGTTGCCGAGCTGCGGTATGAACAAGTTAGTTGGATTTTTGCATATGTGGCTACCTTGGCTTTATTAATCAGTAACTTCATTATATTCATAAAGACAAAAAGTACAGAGGTATATCTGCAATCAGAATCAAGTTTCATTTTATTTTTTATTTGCATTAGCTATTTATTGTGGCTGAATATCTTTGGTATTTACAGATATTTGGTTACAATAGAGCTGTTAATTCCCTTATTGTTGTTTATTATTATCAACCACTTCTTTAGAGCAAAGTTCACAGGCTTATGGGCGATACTTTTCATTGGAGTAATTACATTAGTCAACTTGCAAGGATTTCCAAATTGGGGGCATTCAAAATGGGCAGAGAATGTTTATCATGTTGATGCTAATGAGCTAACAACGGATACTGAACCTGCTGTCATCTATCTAGCAGGGCAACCACTAGCCTGGTTGGTTCCTGCTCTTGACATAGAGTCTCCTTTTATCCAGTTAGTATCCAATATACCAGTTTCTAAAGCTTATTGGCAGCGTGCTAAGGTATTGGTCAAAGGCAGAAGTGGCAAAAGATACATTATTCTTGAGTCATCCAACTCTCTCTGCTACTTCAGGATTTCATTAATCTTGCTGACGATCTCG
>JAUXCJ010000395.1 GCA_030618965.1 Thiomargarita sp. | reverse complement strand
GTCCAATGGATTTCCAGCAAGCCGCTGATACTGCACAAAAACGTTTTGTAGATGAGCAAAGTGATTTCTTAAGTTTCTTAAAACTTTGGGAATTTTACCAAGAAGAAGCTAAGCATTTATCTCAAAATAAACAGCGAAAACTCTGTAGAACGCATTTTTTATCTTATTTGAGAATGCGAGAATGGCATGATATTTATCAACAATTATATACAGCGATTCGAGAAATTGGCTGGAAAGTGAATCAAGTCAAAGCCGAATATGAGGAAATTCACCGTGCCTTGCTGACTGGCTTATTAGGCAATATCGCTTTGAAAACGGAAGCTGAGAAAAAAACTAAAAAAACTGGATTTTCGCCAGATGAATATTTAGGAACACGTAATATTAAAGTCTATCTTTTCCCCGGTTCGGGATTATTTAAAAAACAGCCAAAATGGATAATTGCTTCTGAACTGGTAGAAACCACACGCTTATTTGCTCGATATGTTGCAAAAATCAATCCAGAGTGGATAGAACAAGTTGCAGGGGATTTATGTCAGCATCACTATTTTGAACCGCATTGGGAAAAACGCCGAGCGCAAGTAGGTGCGTTTGAAAGAGTGACATTGTATGGCTTAACCCTTGTTGCTAAACGAAAAGTGAACTATGGCCCTTTAGACCCTAAAATATCAAGGGAAATTTTTATTAGAACTGGTTTAGTTGAAGGGGAATATGAGAGTCGGGGAGCATTTTTTAAACATAATCATAAACTCATCGAAGAAATTCAAACGCTTGAGGATAAATCACGCCGCCAAGATATTTTAGTCGATGAAGAACAAATTTATGCCTTTTATGATGCACGAGTGCCTGAAGATATTTATAATGGCAAAGCTTTTGAAAAATGGTTGAAACAAGAAAAAGATTCAAAATTACTATTTTTAAGCCGCGAAGATTTAATGCAACATACTGGCGATAAGGTTACGCCTCAAGCTTTTCCAGATAATATTGAAATAAATGCTGTGGTTTTACCCTTGAATTATCATTTTGAGCCTGGGCATGAAAATGATGGAGTAACGGTAGATATTCCACTGGCTTTATTGAATCAATTGACACCGCTGCCATTTGAATGGCTGGTGCCAGGATTATTGGAAGAAAAAATCATCGCTTTATTGCGAAGTATGCCTAAAACGCTGCGTAAATATTTTGTACCGGTGCCAGATGTCGCAAAAGATGCGCTAGAAACGATCAAAAATCCGCAGGTTAGTTTTCGAGAACAGGGTAGTTTTTTGGAAGCTTCTAAATATTCTCTTTATCAAGCTATGACTACTTATTGTCACCGCCGCTTGGGGCAACCATTACCTGATGAAGTCTGGAGATTGGAAATGTTGCCAGCTCATTTGTTTATGAATTTTAATTTATTAGATCAAAATAATAAAAGGCTCACTCAAGGACGCGATTTAGTCGCTTTACAACAAAAATGGGGTACTCATGCCAGTTCCAAATCTCAGCAACAGATTGCTAAAGAAAGTGATTTAGAGCGTGATAATATCACTGTCTGGGATTTTGGCGATTTACCTGCACAAGTTAGTTTGACAATGAATGCGATGACAATGCAAGGCTTTCCAACCCTTGTTGATGAAGGCACTCATGTTAATCTGCGCGTGTTAGATAATCCCGCAAAGGCCAAATTGAAACTTAAAGGCGGCTTACGACGCTTATTTTTATTAAGTTTACCGACTCAAAAATTAATAAAAAAAATGCCAATCAATCAAAAATTGTGCTTACAATATATGAAAGTTGGTAATTGTGAACAATTGAAAACAGAAATGCTGATGGCATTAGTAGATTCGATTTTTTTAGTCGAACCCTTTCCAAGTAACAAATCCGAATTTGAACAACGCTTATCTGAAGGCAAACAAGGAATAAAGAGCCTAGCCCACGAATATGCAACACTGCTAGCCACGATTTTGGAAGAATACAATAGCTTAAACCAAGCCCTTCAAAAGCAACATTCTAGCCTTGCCATCCCTGAAATTAAAGCACATTTAAAATCGTTAATTTATGAAGGTTTTTTAAATGATATTTCTTTTGCACAATTAAAACATTTACCTCGTTATTTGAAAGCTATTAAAGTACGCCTAGAAAGATTAGGACAAAATCCGCAAAAAGATGCCCAAAAAGCCGCCCAAATCGCGCCTTTGTGGGACATTTATTATCAACGTCGTAGCAAATCTAGTGTAAAACTGAACAACTTTAGGTGGATGTTAGAAGAATTGCGCGTATCATTATTTGCTCAAGAATTGAAAACTGCTTATCCAGTGTCAGTGCAGCGGTTGCAGAAGGTTTTGGAAAATATTAAATTGCTTTAGTTTTAGAAGGTGACAAAAAACCAGCTTTACAAGGGTAACCCATTGTGGTTGCCCTTTTTTTTTGCAATGGTATAATACCAAATCAGCTTTTATAGGAGAACCAAATTATGCTAAAATTTCCTTATGGAATAAGTAATTTCCATATACTGAAAACCCAGAATTATTTTTATGTGGATCGTAGTAACCATATTCGATTGATTGAAGAAGCTGGTTTACAATTACTTTTTTTACGCCCTCGACGATTTGGGAAAAGTTTACTATTATCAATGTTGGAAAATTATTATGATGTCGCTAAAGCCAATGAATTTGAAAAGTTATTTGGGGATTTGGCGATTGGAGAAAATCCTACGCCTAATCATAATCAATATTTTGTGATGACTTGGGATTTTTCACTTATTAATGCTAGGGGAAAAGAAGCCTCTATTAAACAGGCTTTACATAATCACC
>JAUXCJ010000048.1 GCA_030618965.1 Thiomargarita sp. | reverse complement strand
TTAATCCGTTTTGTAGTGCAAATGAAATGAATATCAACGTTGTCTTGAGCAGACCATATTTGCCCTTCAAATTCCGTCACAATTTGTCCTTATTATTAGTTATCAGTTATCTTTATCCAGCATAATTTTTTTTATTATATCATGTTTTGAATTTATAACTTTTTTGTGCCATTATTTAATAGTTAGTTTTACACAACGGAGCTTATTATGGCTAATATATTTGCGCGTATTAATGATATTTGTAGTGCCAATATTAATGATTTGATTGATCGTCTTGAAGACCCAGAGCGTATGATTAAGCAGGTGATTCGAGAAATGGAAGAAAATATCAATCAATCCAAAGAGGGGGTGATTGATGCCATTGCCAGTGAAAAGCAATTGCTACGTGAACTGGAAACTCATCGTAGTCAATCTGAAGCGTGGTTGAGCAAAGCACAACTAGCGTTAGAGGCTGATAATGAAGAATTAGCGCGTTCTGCGCTGGCGCGTAAGAAAGAAGTTGATAATATCATCAAGAACTTAGAACCAGCTTGGGCAAGTGCTAAGACGACCAGTGAGCGTCTAAAAAGACAATTGCATCAACTGGAGGCCAAGTTGCAAGAGGCTAAACTGAAACGCAGTACCCTAATTGCTCGACAACGGGCAACACAGGCGCGAGAACAGATGCACAAAACTGAGGACAAATTTCAAACAACTTTGGATGCTCAAAACCGTTTGGATCGTATGGAAGATAAAGTTGTTTATATGGAGGCTCGTGCCGATGCCTTGGCAGAATTGGATGAGGAATCTACCCCGCTGGAAAAGGAATTTCTGAAAATGCAAGTTGATAATGATGTCGAACTGGAATTGGAAGCGTTGAAAATTAAGGTGCAAAAAAAGTAGGGGATGTTTCCCTAAAACTGTCCGAACGATTATAATATGAAAAGGATAATTTTTCACCTAGTGAACTGAATTAAATTCAGGAGTGCTTTATGACTGAAAAAATCACCCCTAAACGGGAAAAATTGCTTGCTAATATCCGTATTCAACGCTTTACACCAACTTTTGATCGTTCTCCTTATTTTGATAATTTCAAAGTTGATGTTGAGACGGGAATGACTGTGCTAGAGGTTTTGCGTCAAATCAAAAATACTCAGGATAGTTCGCTCACTTTTCGTGCATTTTGCCGTTCTGCTATCTGTGGTTCTTGCACGGTGCGGGTTAATGGTAATTCGGTATTGGCTTGTAGTACTCAACTGATGCCGATTATTAAAGATTTTGGCAAGGGTACAGTCACGATTAAACCGATGGCGAATTTACCAGTTATTCGAGATTTGGTGGTAGATATTGATCCGATTATTGAGAAACTCGCTAAAATGCACCCTTATCTTATGGAAAATAGGCAACGTATTCCTGAAACTTTAGAACAGGAATCGTTAATGTCTCAGGAAGAACTGGAGGCGTTTAATTCGCTGACTGATTGTATCTTATGTGGGGCTTGTTTTTCAGCTTGTTCCAGTGTCAAAGCTGATAAAAATTATGCTGGTCCGTTGACGATTGCTAAAGCTTATCGTTTTTCTATTGATCCGCGTGATAATTTTCGTTGTGTACGAATACAAGCTTCAATGGATCAAGGTTTATGGTCTTGTGTACAATGTCGTAAGTGTATCAAAGTCTGTCCGAAAGATATTCGGCCAGCCGATGCTATTCGTAATATGCGCCGTATTGCAATAGATGACGGTATCCATGATACGGCGGGTTCGCGTCGCGCTAAGGCTTATACGGATGATGTGGAAAAATTTGGCCAAGTTAATAAACCGATGCTACCAGTTATTGTCAATGGTACTAAAGGTTGGACGGCTATTGAAGCGGCTGAAGCATATTTAGAAAGTAAAGGTATAGAACCAACACGCCAAGTCTGTACTTTACCTGGTCAAGATTCAGCAGCTAAAATTTACGCTGAAGTGCGTAAAATAGAAACACAGGATAAGGAGAAGAAAGATTGTGATTGAGCAACAATATGATGACGGTAAATTGCATTATGCTTTTTATTCCGGCTGCTGCTTTCAGGGCACAGATGCGCGTTTTTTTGATATTTTGAATCAGGTTTTTGATAAGGTGGATGTTAAACTTCATCTAATTCCAGATGCTATTTGTTGTGGTGCGGGTGTGATTGAGGAACGTTCTGAACTCACGTCATTGGCCATTAATGCCCGTAATATGGTTGGTGCTGAAAAAATGGGTTTGCCGTTTTATACTCCCTGTTCAACTTGTTTCAATGTGATTTCTAATGTGCAAAAGCGGCTGGCAGAAGATACCAAGCTGTTTGATCAGGTGAATGAAATCTTGGCAAAAGATGGGGTTGAGTATAAAGGTAATGGTAAACTTACTCATACGTTATGGATGCTAGCGCAAGATGTTGGCTTAGAAAAATTGGGGCAGCGTGTTACTAATCCATTAAATGGGCTACGGGTGGCTTCTTATTATGGTTGTCATACGCGCAATCCGGGCGATATTCAAAATTATGAATCTTCAGATAATCCTACTTCTTTAGAAGATATACTTAAAGTGCTAGGTGTCCAAATTATTGATTACGATAGCAGCGATAATTGTTGCGGTTATCATATAAATTGGCCGAATAAAGATTTGTCATTGAAAATGACAAGTTCGGTACTTCAAGGGGCGCAAAAACAGAAAGTTGATTTAATGGTTACTTCTTGCCCTTTGTGTTTTAAAAATTTGGATGGTGTGCAGGAGAATGCGCTAGCAGCTACTAAACAAGATTTTCAATTGCCGGTTTTATTTTTACCTGAATTGGTTGGTTTGGCTTGTGGTATGTCAGCTGAAGATATGAAATTGGATTACCATAGCGTACCAGTGCAAGTGCGTTTGTAATTTAAATTTTTTGGAATCCAAAGCTAAAGTTTTGGATTCCAAAGGTAAAAGTTATTAATGAAACATTGGTCAATATTATTCCCTAGCTGGTATGTGTTTGGATTTGTTTTTATTCTGAGTGCTGTGGTTCTGTTTTTTAGTTACGAATATTATTCTGATATGAGCGATTGGAAACGTACACAAGCAAATAAGTTTGGCGCAGCAGAGAGGGAATATACGGAACTTCAAGAAATATTAGACGTTCTCAATCATTCTTATTTAAAAAAATTTCATCAATTGATAGACAGAAAATTTTTTGTAAATGATGAGGCTTTTAGTGTAGAAGAACAACGTTTGGAAATGTTTAATAATCTCAAAATGCAGCTTTCTCAATTACCATTATTCACAGCAGACTATACGGTATCAGAAACTAAATTGTACCGCATTCAAGGGATAGAAGAGCGTTTTAAAACCTATGAAACCGAATTTACTTTAAAATTAACACTGTTACATGAAGAAGATTTGCTTAATTTAATAGACTCTATAAAATTCAACGGTTTATTCACTATAAAACGCTGTGATATTCAGCGGCTTCATGAAAAAATTGCAATCAATGATGTTTCCAAAGCTTATATTAAGGCTACTTGTGTATTAGCTTGGTATATACTGAGATTAAGAAAAGATAGCAACTAACTATGAAGAACAATCTGGAACAATTAGAAAGCGCGATTCGTCAACAGGCTGAAAATCTGGCGAATAGTCATTTACAAGCAGCTCAACAACAAGCTGATCAAATTTTAGCCGATTCGGCTAAACGTTTACAGCTAAGTGAAGAACGCGAGCGAGAGATCGCTGAAGCGGCAGCGAATCAGGAATATCGTCGCCGTGTGCAAGCCAGCGAAATTAAAATGCAGGCGGAATTGGATCAATTACGTTGGTCTTTAGTGCAATCAGTACTCTCCGATTTACAGGCGCATTTAAAACAATTAACGCAACAGGAAGAAACTTATATCCCTTTATTGAAACAATATTTGAAAAATGCGGCGCAATTGTTTGATGAAAAAGCATTGGTTGTTGAAGTCAACGCAGAGGATCAGGTGTTACTCGCGCCATTATGGGAAGACATTATTAAAGAAAGTGTGCCTGAGAAAACTTGTACGCTATTAGCCAGTACTGAGCATTTTACTGGTGGGCTGTTGGTGCGTAATCAAGCTGATAGGATTCGTGTCGATAATACTTTTGAGGGATTGATTGAGCGTCTTAAAAACGAAATTTATCAGGTCATTACAACCCAATTGTTTGCTTCTGTGACTTCAATCAGGAATATATAAATGAATGAATTAAAAGGAGAAATAATTGGAATTAATGGGCCAATTGTCACGGTAACACTCCCCAGCGTTCGTAATGGTGAACAGGTGCGAGTCGGGAAATTGGCCTTGATGGGGGAAGTCATCCGCTTAGATGGTGATAAGGCAACGGTACAAGTCTATGAATCTACTGAATCTTTACATCCAGGTGATATGGCTATGGCCTTGGGGCATCCGCTATCAGTGGAATTAGGGCCGGGATTGTTGGGGAAAATTTTCGATGGTGTGCAGCGTCCCTTGGATAAAATTTATGCTGAACATGGCGATTATATTACTCGTGGTTTAAAGCTTGATTCTTTGGCGCGGGATAAAGTTTGGGATTTTACCCCGAATAACCGCTTGCCATTGGGTACAAAAATCACTCCGGGTACACTAATAGGCAAGGTACAAGAAACTGCTACCATCAGCCACCCAATTTTAGTGCCGCCTAATTGTCATGGTGAAGTGGTGGAATTGGCTCATGCTGGTGAATATACGATTGAGCATATTGTGGCCAAAATAAAACCAGATAATGGTGACATTGTGCCGCTACGCTTGTTTCATCGTTGGCCAGTTCGTACCCCGCGCCCTTATCTAAGCCGTGATCATGGCGTTGTGCCTTTAATCACAGGGCAACGCATATTAGATACTTTTTTTCCTTTACTAAAAGGTGGCAAGGGCGCGGTGCCAGGGCCATTTGGTGCGGGAAAAACTATGCTACAACAACAAATTGCACGTTGGGCTAATGCTGATATTGTGATTTATGTGGGCTGCGGTGAGCGGGGCAATGAACTGGTTGATATTTTGGAAAGTTTCCCGAAACTGACTGATCCTTATACGGGACGTTCTTTGATGGAACGCACCTTATTGATAGCTAATACATCTAATATGCCTGTAGTCGCGCGAGAGGCTTCTATTTATGTCGGAATCACCATTGCTGAATATTATCGAGATTTGGGCTATGATGTTGTAATGGTTGCAGATTCTACTAGTCGTTGGGCAGAAGCTTTGCGCGAAGTTGGTGGACGTTTAGGGCAAATGCCAGTAGAAGAAGGTTATCCCGCCTACCTTGCTTCACGACTTGCGGCGTTTTATGAACGAGCCGGGTGTGTCAAAACATTAAGCAATCAAAAAGCTTCTATTACTTTGATCGGTGCAGTTTCCCCGCCCGGCGGGGATTTTTCAGAACCTGTAACAGGACACACTAAAGAAATAGTACAAACATTTTGGGCTTTATCCAAAGCTTTAGCCGACGCTCGCCATTATCCGTCAATAGATTGGAATGATAGTTTTTCTGAAGGCGTGGAAACTGCCCAGCAATGGTGGGCAGAAAATATTGATAATCGTTGGCAAGCATACCGCAATGAGAGTCTGGCATTACTAGCTCAATCTGATGAATTAGAAAGAATTGTAAATTTAGTTGGCCCTGAAGCCTTATCCTCCGCCCAACGTTGGGTATTAGATGGTGCAAGTCTTATTCGTGAAGGGGTATTACAACAAAGCGCAGTAGACGAAATCGATAGCTTCTGTTCTCCAGAAAAGCAAATGCGCTTACTTAGCCTGATGTTAGAAATTTATCATCAAGGTTTGACACTGATTGAGGCTGGCGTTCCGGTGCAACAATTGTCTGATTTGGCTTTATTGACACGAGCAAAACGGATTAAATCGGAGTTCAGTAATGCTGAAATTTATAAATTTGGTGAATTTGAACAAGAGATTCTGGAGGCGTTTGATAAGATTCAGGTGGAATATGGGTGTTGAGATTTTATTTCTGTAGCTAATTTTTTCAAGGAGTTTAATAATGCCAAGTGCATTGATAAAAAAAATAGCGATATACAAATTCAGAGGTTTTAAAAAAACGAAACTTTCTGAATTGAGGCGAGTGAATTTAATTGGAGGTACCAATAATATTGGTAAAACTGTTTTACTCGAAGCATTATTACTGAACTGTGCGCCTACCGTTCAAAATGTGAATTTATTAAAAATATTAAGAGGGTTTGATAGAGAACACGACAAAGAATACCCTGAATATACTTGGGATAACTTTTTTTTCAATCAGCAAAAACAGGAACCTATTTCCATTGTTTGTACTTATGATGATGAGAGAGAAATAACATTAAGCATTAATTGTGATGAATCTAAAGAAGATTTTGAATCTTATCCTGAAGAAGATAATCTAACCGATTTAATCTCAGTTTCCAATTTTGAAACCTCTTTGAAATCCACTTTATATTTTAATTACTTGATAGACGGTAAAAACTATCCAGCTTTGGCTTTAATTTCTCATGCTAAAGGGATTACTCCTGCTAGTAATACTTTGAAACAAATACCAATTCAGGTAAGTTATATGCCATCCTCTTATCAAAGAACCAACTCTTCTTTAGCGAAAGAATATGGCAAAGCTGAAAAAAGAAATAAGGCGGAATTAGTTTTAAAAGCCTTACAAATAGTGGATTCAAGCATTGAAGAGATAAAAACCTCCGTCATGGGTGGTATTCATCTTGAAGTCAAATGTCAAAATGGGCATTTTATGCCGCTATCTTTGTTTGGTGATGCAATAAAGAAAGTAACTGATATTGTTTTAAATTTAATAAATAATAATAGTTCCATTTTATTAATTGATGAAATTGAAAATGGGATACATCACACCGTACAAGAAGCATTTTGGGAATTCATATTTAAATTAGCTACCGAATTTGAGGTACAAATCTTTGCTACTTCTCACAGCGCGGAGATGATTAAGGCATTTGAAAATGTTTGTTTAATCTCGGCGCATAACGGTGCTTATTTTGAATTAAGGCGCAACCCAAGAACTGGTAATATTGTCGGGACAATTCATGAGCCTGACGTTTTAGACTATGAATTAAAATACAATAAGGCGTATCGCGGTGAGTAATTTATTAATTGTTGAGGGCAAAAGCGATCTGGCCTTTATTGAAGCGTTGACACAACATCTTAATTTGTCAAATGTTGAGTTTGGTATCCCAATCTGCAAAATAGATGATTATGAATGTCT
>JAUXCJ010000038.1 GCA_030618965.1 Thiomargarita sp. | reverse complement strand
GGGTAGCAGCCTGGTTATTACGCATTCCGGTGTTGATTCATGAGCAAAATGCAATTGCGGGCTTGACGAATCGTTGGTTAGCACGATTAGCCCATCAAGTAATGGAAGGTTTTCCGGGGACTTTTCCTAAAAGTAGCGGAGCAATAAATACGGGTAATCCGCTGCGGGCTGATATTATCGCTTTGTCGCAGTCCGCGCCTCGGACAGAGCATGAGCTGTTACGTGTCTTTGTCGTTGGGGGTAGTTTAGGGGCAAAGGCTTTAAATGAGACTGTGCCTCTTGCTCTGCACCAGATGTCAAATCAAGTTGAAGTTTGGCATCAGACGGGAAAATCGCATTTTGATGCAATGCAAAAAGCATATCAGGGTACACAAGCACGAGTAGTGGCTTTTGTTGATGATATGGCGGCTGCTTATGCTTGGGCAGATGTGGTGATTTGTCGGGCAGGTGCAATGACAGTTAGTGAAATAGCACAAGCTGGCGTTGCTAGTATTTTGGTACCTTATCCTTTTGCAGTGGATGATCATCAAACCAGTAATGCTCGTTTTTTGTCGGACAACGGTGCGGCAATTTTATTGCAACAAAGTGAATTAAGTGTAGAGAAATTAGTGGCTTTGATGAGAGATTTTGTTGAGAATCGAACGCGCTTATATAAAATGGGAGTGACAGCGCGAGCTTGTGCAAAGCCGGAAGCATTACAACAAGTCACAGATTTGGTGGTTAAAACGGCCTATACTAAATAAATGGGTAAAATGAACGTCAATGAATTTAATAAATCATCTCTTCCTAAACGCTGCCGACGTATTCATTTTGTCGGCATAGGCGGGGTTGGGATGGGGGGCATCGCGGAAGTGATGCACCATATAGGTTATGCAGTTTCTGGGTCCGATTTGCAAAAGAATAATATGACCAGGCACTTGATGGATTTGGGTATTCGGGTGCAAATTGGACATACGGCTGAGCATGTGCATGGTTGTGATGTGGTGGTGATTTCTAGTGCTGTGAAGGAAGATAATCCCGAGGTACAGCTCGCCCGTGCGCGACATATTCCAGTTGTGCCACGCGCTGAAATGTTGGGAGAGTTAATGCGTTTTAGCCAAGGCGTGGCTATTGCAGGCACACATGGTAAGACAACCACAACAAGTTTGATTGCAAGTTTATTAGCTGAAGGTGGGTTGGATCCGACTTTTGTGATTGGCGGGCGTTTAAATAGTGCTGGCACTCATGCTAGTTTAGGTTCAGGGCAATATTTGATAGCGGAAGCGGATGAGAGTGATGCTTCTTTTTTATATCTGAAGCCGGTGATGGCGGTTGTCACTAATATTGATGCGGATCATATTCGTACTTATAATAATGATTTCAATGTATTACGTCAAACTTTTATTGATTTTTTGCATCAGTTACCATTTTATGGTTTGGCCGTTTTATGTATTGATGATCCAGTGATAGAAGAAATATTGCCGCAGGTGACAAAACCTATGATTACTTATGGCTTGTCAGAGAAGGCGGATATTCGGGCGATTGATCTTGAACATAAACAGGGGCAAACGCGCTTTAAGGTGTTGCGTGATGAGAGTCAATGGTTAGACGTTAACTTGAATTTACCCGGTGAATATAATGTGCTAAATGCCTTAGCGGCGATTGCGGTAGCACACGAGGCTGGAGTTTCTGATACGGCGATTGTTCGGAGTTTGTCCGCGTTTGGTGGGATTGGGCGACGTTTTCATAAACAGACTATTTTTATAAATCAGGCAGAAATATTGCACGTTGATGATTATGGTCATCATCCGCGAGAAATTGCAGCTATTTTGCAAGCGATACGTGATGGATGGCCACAACGACGTTTGGTGGTGGTTTTTCAGCCACATCGTTATACACGTACTCAAGATTTATTTGAGGATTTTGTAGCAATTTTGTCTGAGATTGATGTTTTATTATTGCTTGATGTTTACCCAGCTGGAGAAGCACCGATTGCGGGGGCGACAGGAGAAGATTTATTCCAAGCAATTTGTGCTAAAAATGATAAAAATAAGCAATTTATAGAAAATCCAGATGAATTATTTAATGTTTTGCCATCGGTATTACGAGATCAAGATATTTTATTAACTTTGGGTGCGGGTAATATTGCAGGGGTTGCGGCTAGTTTAGCAAACCGTTTAGCAACTTAATTTGATGTAGTCGGAGTGCAAGGTTACCTTGCACTCCAAGTCCTCGAAAAATATGCAAATCCTTAATTTTTAGTTTTTATTCAGTTTTTCTGTATTCATATCCATAACTTTATGACATTGTACGCGAATCAGTTTGTGGACTTGCGTGGTAAGTTACGTCAAAATGAGCCGATGTCAGCACATACTTCTTGGCGTGTTGGTGGTCCTGCTGAGTGGTTTTATGAGCCTGCTGATGTGAAAGATTTGAGACTGTTTCTACGACAAGTACCTAATAATATTCCTATTTTTTGGATAGGCTTAGGCAGTAATCTGCTGGTGCGGGATGCTGGCATAGCTGGCGTTGTGATATTAACAGCTGGTTTATTGAATGAAATTAATATTTTAGATAATAACCGTTTGTTTGTTGAAGCGGGGGTTAGTTGCGCGAAGGTGGCACGCTTAGCGGCGCGTGCTGGTTTGACTGGTTCTGAATTTTTAGCAGGTATTCCTGGTACTTTTGGTGGTGCTTTAGCGATGAATGCTGGTGCTTGGGGCGGCGAAACTTGGTCATTCGTGCGAGATGTAGAAATTTTGGATCGACAAGGGCAGCGTCATCATCGTTATCCTAAAGATTATGAGCTTGGTTATCGCAGCGTGAAAGGCAATAAAGATGAGTGGTTTATTGCCGCTACCTTGGAATTCTTCCCGAATCAAGGAGAAGATGGTAAGGCGAAAATTAAGGAACTACTAAAAGAACGCGCTGAAAAACAACCAACTGGTTTGCCGACTTGCGGTTCCGTTTTTCGTAATCCTCCAGGCGATTATGCGGCGCGTTTGGTTGAGCAGGATGGCTGGAAGGGGCGTTGTGTTGGTGGCGCTTGCGTTTCTGACAAACATGCTAATTTTATTGTTAATCGGAATTCTGCAACGGCTGCTGATATTGAAACTTTAATTGAACAAATTAGGGCTTCTGTAGAACAGAACACTGGTATTAGCTTGATACCAGAGGTGCGAATTGTTGGTAACGGGAAAATATGAAAACAGAATTTGGTAAAGTAGCAGTCCTTATGGGTGGAGATTCTGCTGAACGAGAGGTTTCTCTAAAAAGCGGAACTGCGGTGTTAGAAGCCTTATTGCGTCAAGGTGTTGATGCTGTTGCTATAGATACTGCCCATGATGTTGTTGTACAATTAACCAAAACCGATTTTGATAGAGTATTTATCGTGTTGCATGGGCGAGGCGGTGAAGACGGGACTATACAAGGTGTATTGGAATTTATGGGATTGCCTTATACGGGCAGTGGCGTTTTAGGTTCTGCACTGGCTATGGATAAGTTTCGTACCAAACAAGTTTGGCAAGGTATGAATTTGCCAACACCAGCTAGTGTTCTTTTAGATGCGGAAACTAATTTTACTCAAGTGGTTGAGCAGTTGGGTTTGCCCTTGATGGTTAAACCTTCACTAGAAGGCTCTAGTGTTGGGATAAGTAAGGTTAGTAGTGTTGAGGAATTAGCCAGTGCTTGGGAAACGGCTTCAGAATTTCATTGTGAAGTGATCGCTGAACAGTATATCACGGGTGTGGAATATACAGGGGCTATTTTAGATGGGACAGCTTTACCTCTGATACGTTTAGAAACACCCCATGAATTTTATGATTTTGCGGCTAAATATACCGAGAATAATACTTCTTATATTTGTCCTTGTGGCTTGGCTGATGATGAAGAAAAAGCATTACAAGCACTTGTGATGCAAGCTTTTTTATCTGTGAGCGGGCGTGGTTGGGGCCGTGTGGATTTTATTTGCGATGAGGCGGGACAAGCTTGGTTAATAGAAGTTAATACAATACCAGGAATGACCGATCATAGTTTAGTACCAAAGGCGGCTAAAGTCGCAGGTATTAGTTTTGATGAATTAGTTCTACGGATTTTAGCGACTACTGTATAATAATTAAAGGATTTTGATCCACCCTCTTGCCGGGAGGGGGCTAGGGGGGAGGCATTGAGAGAAAAAAACTTAGTTGTTGGCCTTGATATTGGTACTTCTAAAGTGCTAGTTATTGTAGGTGAGATGGATTATGATAGTAACGATATAGAAATCATTGGCATAGGAGAACACGCATCGCGGGGTTTAAGAAAAGGTGTAGTTGTCAATATTGAATCCACCACTTATTCAATTCAACGTGCTATAGAAAACGCGGAATTAATGTCTGGTTGCGAAATCAATTCTGTTTATACCGGCATTGCCGGCAATCATATTCGCAGTATGAATTCACATGGTATTGTGGCGATTCGTGATAATGAAGTAAGTCAAAATGATATTGAACGGGTTATGGATGCTGCCCGTGCTGTTGTTATTCCTGCGGATCAAAAAATTATTCATATTCTTCCTCAAGAATATATCATTGATAACCAAGAAGGTATTCTTGAACCTATAGGCATGTCAGGTGTGCGTTTAGAGGCAAAAGTCCACTTGATCACAGGTGCGGTGAGTGCAGCGCAAAATATTATTAAATGTGTTCGTAAGTGTGACTTGGAAGTTGATCAACTGATTTTAGAACAATTGGCTTCCAGTTCGGCAGTTTTAACCGAAGATGAAAAAGATTTAGGTGTTTGTTTAGTTGATATTGGTGGTGGAACTACCGATATTGCCATTTTTACTGAAGGTGCAATACGTTATACAACAGTGATACCCATTGCTGGTGATCAGGTGACTACCGATATTGCCTATGCCTTGCGTACACCAACTCAGTATGCAGAAGATATTAAAATAAAATATGCTTGCGCTTTGACACAATTGGCGAATGCGGATGAGATGATAGAAGTACACAGTGTAGGTGATCGTCCTCCTCGCCAGTTGGCGAGGCAAACTTTAGCTGATGTGGTAGAGCCTCGTTATGAAGAACTATTCAGCCTTGTCGAAGGTGTATTACGTAGCAGCGGTTATAAGGAGATGATTCCTGCTGGAATTGTACTCACTGGCGGTAGTGCCAAAATGGAGGGTGTTGTCGAACTAGCTGAAAGAGTGTTTCAGGTACAAGTGCGAATTGGTTATCCCATGCAGGTGACAGGAGGATTATTTGATGTTATCAAGAACCCGATTTATGCGACGGGTGTCGGCTTACTCTTATTCGCTCAGAAGAATCGCCATGAGCAGCTATTGGATATGAGTAATCAGCATGGGAATGTGCTAAGAAGTGTTGCGAGTCGCCTGAAAAATTGGTTTCGAGGATAATTTTTTTAAAAAATTATGATTTAAATAAATCTATTAATAATAAAATTACTTATAATTATTGACTTACGTTTAGTATCATTCCTAAATTTAAAATAGGAGAATTGAAAAGTGCAATTTGAACTCATGGATACTTACAGCGAAAATGCTGTTATTAAAGTCGTTGGTGTTGGTGGTGGTGGTGGCAATGCGGTTGAGCATATGCTTCAAGGTAATATTGATGGAGTGGAGTTTATTTGTGCCAATACCGATGCACAAGCTCTCAAAAATTCCTCCGCACGCACTATTTTACAACTGGGTACTGATGTCACCAAAGGTTTAGGTGCTGGCGCGAATCCAGAAATAGGTCAACAAGCTGCTTTGGAAGATAGGGAACGTATCATGGCCGTTCTTGAAGGCACTGATATGGTATTTATTACAGCAGGTATGGGTGGCGGTACGGGTACTGGCGCTGCGCCTGTAGTTGCACAAGTGGCTAAAGAACTCGGTATTTTGACTGTAGCTGTCGTGACTCGTCCCTTTCCATTTGAGGGTAGAAAACGTGCCTTAATTGCGGAAGAAGGTATTAAAGAACTCAGTGCAAATGTTGATTCTTTAATTATTATTCCGAATGAAAAATTGCTTAGCGTTTTAGGTAAGGATACAAGTTTATTGGATGCTTTTAAAGCCGCTAATGGTGTTTTATATAGTGCTGTCCAAGGTATTTCTGAATTAATCACACGCCCGGGCTTGATTAATGTTGACTTTGCGGATGTCACCACTGTTATGCAGGATAAGGGGCAATCCATGATGGGAACTGGCTATGCCAAGGGTGAAGGACGTGCGCGTAAAGCTGGGGTTGAGGCGATTTCCAGTCCACTCTTGGAAGATGTAGATTTGGCTGGTGCTCAAGGTATTTTGGTTAATATAACGGCTGGCCATGATTTAAACATTGGTGAATTTCAAGAAATGGGTGATGTGGTTGAGGAATTCGCTTCTGAAAATGCCACAGTGGTTGTGGGGACTGTGCTTGATCCTGATATGGAAGATGAACTGCGTGTCACCGTGATTGCAACAGGTGTAGGCCGAAAAGCTAAAGAGATTAAAGAAAAAGAAGTACAGCAGCAAGAACGCCCACCTGTAAGAGTTATGTCCAAGCCTAAAGCAGCCGCTGCCAGTATTAATAATAAAGAAGGTGATTACAGGAAGTTTGATAAGCCTATTGTGACACGTTTGCATCCACCTAAAAAGAATGCGCCACCTCCTCTTGCTCCTAATCTTGAAAATAATGAAGAGCAAGATACACAAGGAGATTACCTGGACATTCCCGCATTTCTACGTAGGCAAGCTGATTGAAGGTATGAAAAGTAATGATCAAACAACGTACCTTAAAAACAGTAATTAATGCCACAGGCGTTGGTTTGCATACCGGCAAAAAAGTTTTTTTAACTTTAAGACCAGCACCTGTCAACAGTGGAATTATTTTTAGGCGGATTGATTTAAAAGTTCCAGTCAATATCATTGCAAATGCTGAGAATGTTGGTGATACGCGCTTATCAACAACTTTAGTGAATGGCGATGTTAAAGTATCGACGGTTGAGCATTTATTATCAGCAATTGCCGGTTTAGGTATAGATAATGCCTATATTGATGTCAGTGCGGCTGAAATTCCGATTATGGATGGCAGTGCTGGACCGTTTGTCCTGTTAATTCAATCTGCTGGCATAGAAGAACAAAATGCCCCCAAACAGTATATTCGTATCAAACGCATTGTAGAAGTAAAACGTGGCGATCAATGGGCACGTTTTGAACCTTTTAATGGTTTCAAGGTGAGTTTTAAGATAGATTTTAAACATCCTGTCTTTAGGCGAAGCCGCCAATCTATTGAAATAGATTTAACCGAATCGGCTTTTGTCAAAGAAGTGAGCCGCGCCCGTACTTTTGGTTTTATGCAAGATATGGAAATGTTGCGTGAACATCAATTAGCCTTGGGGGGTGGACTTGATAATGCCCTCGTGGTGGGTGACTATCGGATTTTAAACGAAGATGGCTTGCGTTATGAGGATGAATTTGTGAGGCATAAGGTGCTTGATGCGGTTGGAGATTTATATTTAGCCGGACATCCTTTAATTGGCGCTTTTGTTGGATATAAATCTGGGCATGGACTTAATAATATTTTAGTGCGTACTTTATTAGCAGAAAAAGAGGCATGGGAGTTGGTGCGTTGTGAGGATAAGTTTGATACTGTGCCCGGTTCTGCTTATTTTCCCGTGAAGGCAACAGCCTAAATTATTTAAAGTCAAGGAATAATATTCTGCTGTTTGTCCCCTTTTTAGTAGGGGACTAAAAAGCAGAT
>JAUXCJ010000201.1 GCA_030618965.1 Thiomargarita sp. | reverse complement strand
TAGGGCTGCCCAAGGCATCGTTAAAAGTGCCATTGAACCAGCTTTCGAGGCTGAATTTGAACCTAACAGTTATGGGTTTAGACCAGCACACAACGCCCAAGATGCAATAGCAGATATATTCATATGTTTGTCAAAGAAAAAGAAATGGGTATTAGACGCAGACATCAAAGGTTGCTTTGATAACATTGACCATCAAATGTTGATCGACAAGATGGACTCGAAATCAAAGAAATTCATGGTTGAACAATGGTTAAAAGCTGGAATAATGGAAAATCAAGAATTCCACCCATCAGAATTAGGTACACCTCAAGGTGGAATTATATCACCATTGTTAGCTAACATAGCCTTAGATGGAATGGAATCACACTTATATGACCAACTAAGGAAGAAATACAAATATAAGGAATTAAGAAGGGGTCTGATAAGAGTGGTAAGATATGCAGACGACTTTGTAGTGATGCACCGCAATAAAAAAGTCATTGAAGATGCCAAAGTAATTATTAGCTTGTGGCTTAAGGATAGAAGTTTAACACTGTCCGAGGAAAAAACCAACATTGTACATAGCACGGATGGTTTTGACTTTTTAGGCTTTAATTGCAGACATTACGACAATCCAGAAAAAGGTTACTATGCTAAGAATCAAAATAAACAAGGGTTTACGTTACTCATTAAACCCAGTAAGAAATCCATAAAAAAGCAATCTGAAAAGATACATGAAGTCCTAAAAGGGATGAAATCTGCTCCTCAAGAAGCGGTTATTAGGAAACTAAACCCAATAATCGTGGGTTGGACAAATTACTTTAAAAGTGTAGTCGCATCAAAAACATTCAATCAGATGGATACTATGATGTGGCAAAAACTCTGGACGTGGGCAAAAAGACGACATCCAACTAAAGGCAGAAAATGGATAGTAGATAAATACTTTCATACCATTGGTAAAAGTAGATGGTGTTTTGCCACCAAGAAAAACGGTGAAATATCAGAAGTATTAAGAAAATATGCTGACACCAAGATAAAGAGACATGTCAAGGTTAAGGCTGGTAAATCCTTTTACGATGGTGATGAGATATACTGGGCATCGAGATTATCAAAAGGTTATGGTGACATAACTGCAAGCAAGGCTAAGAAGCTTAAAGAGCAAAATGGCAAATGTGAACATTGCAAGGCGACCTTTAAACAGGGCGACAAGATGGAAACCCATCATAAGATACATGTCGCGGATGGGGGAAGTAATAAGTATAACAACTTAGTTTTACTGCATCTGCATTGCCATGACCAGTATCATGCCGAATATGCAAAGATTAAGCATGAAGAACGTAGAAATAATAAGAATTTAGCTTTCGAGGATAAAGTTTTTTTGAAAAAAAAACTTTATCCTCGAAACCCTTATAGGGAAATGAGTGATATACAAGCAGAAATACTAGGTATTGTCTAAGTGGAGGTACTGTCTCGAAACAGTTTTCGACAGAAACCATCGCACAAAATATATATCTAACTCAACGATATAAAGGTAAAATTCATATATGTTTCAAGGTTTAAGTAGCACCGACAAGGACTATATGGGGGGAGCCTAGTGAGGTGAAAGTCTCACGCTGGGTTCTGAAGACGAGTCCTTTATGGTGACATAGAGGGCTTAGTTTAACTTAGCCAGTGGTAATCAGGGAAAATTACGCGAATTTGCCCAAATCTTAGCTCAGTTTGATTATGAAGTAATTCCACAAAACCAGTTCAATGTACCTGATGTTGAGGAAACCGGATTGTGTTTTGTTGAAAATGCTTTAATCAAGGCGCGAAACGCTGCCAAATATACCGGTTTACCAGCAATGTCAGATGATTCAGGGATTGAGGTTGATGCGCTAAATGGTGCGCCCGGGATTTATTCTGCCCGCTTTGCTGGAGCGGGTTGCACTGATGAAGATAATAATCGCCTATTATTAGAAAAATTAAAAGGCGTGCCTGATGAACTACGCACAGCACGTTACCATTGCGTGATTGTCTATATGCGCCATGCGAATGATCCCATGCCATTGATTTTTCATGGCACCTGGGAAGGACGGATTTTACATGAAGCGCGTGGAGAAAATGGTTTTGGTTATGATCCCTATTTTTATGTACCCACCCATGATTGTGCTTCGGCTGAATTGTCGCCAGAAGTTAAAAACCAGCTAAGCCATAGAGGACAAGCATTGCGAGCTTTGCAGGCTAATTTACAAATAGCGTTTTTACAAGAAACATTAAAGTAAAAAATTTGGAGTTCAATGCCTTACATTTAATTATTATTCCAAAGCTAAAGCTTTGGACTCCAAAGCGCTTAATTAATTTGAATTTACTCCAAATATGTGAAATAATCCCCCCACTGTTAACACGCTTATGAAAAATATTTCCTATAATTATTTTTATTACCTATTTTGTGGCATTATTTTTTTTATTTCTTCATTAACTTATGCTGATGAGCAGCCGCTTGAGATTGCTTTTGCTAAAGTCTCCAGTAAAGTAGAAAATATAAATAAAACAGCAGCATGTATGATTATTTGGCAAAATAAAGCAAATCAAGAGCGACATATTTATTGCCGATATGAACTCGAAAAAATAGACAACTTTTTAAGAGATGATGATAGGGGCATCAATTTAGATGATGTCAAGTTATATCATTCCGGCAATCAGGCTGCATTTCAGGAAAAAATAGAAAAATGGCTTAAAACGCAATATCCTGAAAATAATACGCAAATTATCCTAATAACCGAAAAAATGCTGAGTTTTTTATCAAATACGGACAATGCGCCATTCTTTAATGGTAAAAAAACTCAATTATATTTATTAAATGATTTATCTCTAAATTTACCAACAGATAATGGCGAATTTGCCTATAGGGTGCATCGTTCAATTGAACAACAGTTCTTGAATCCTGCTCCAATCAAAGCAGTGGTACAGCCAGAAGAACCAGTGCCGTTAGTAAAATCTACCTCAATTGTTGAACAGCCCAAGCCAACAATTATTGATGCACCCATACCCATAAAGCTATGGTTTCTATTAGGCATTAGCATTATTTTTGGTTCAATGTTAATAATTGCTTTTTTTTGGCTAAAAAAATCTAATCGCTATTTAGAAAATCAGCTGGAACAATTAGAAAGAAATGTCGGTGACAATATTTCTCTGATTAGCGAAAAAATCATGTCAGAAATGCGAAAAACCTCACTACAACATAGGGATGAGATACAAACACAACTAGACATGTTGCGCTCCGAGCAAATACAGTCTCGTGGCTTTATTGAGGAAACACTTTTAAAAGAAGACAGGGAAAAAACGCAATCTGTCATAAATTCAACCGTGACAGAATTAAAAGAGGCACAATTGGAATTGCAACAGACTTTGATCGCGGAACAAGAACAACGTAAAACAATTGAAGCTGCCTTAGCCAGTGCTAATTCTCAACTGATTCTTTTATCAAATAAATATAACAAGGAGCAAAAACAGCATCAAGAAATAAGCGAAACCTTAAAATATATCCAAGCTGAACTGGAAACTGCGAACCGAAAAAATCAGCAAGCAGCTAGTACCATGATAGACTGTGAAGCTGAAAAAGAACAATTTATTCAACAATATGAAGGCTGCCGTGCTACGAGCGAAAAGCTAGAAAAAGCACTCAATGAAACGCTGATTGAAATCAAAAGGCTGACTCAAAATGAACAATCTTTGCAACTTATGTTATTTGAACGTTTTCGTCTTCTAAAACCAGAATATAGTGATTTTTCGTATTGGACTAGAGCCGTTATAGAACAACAAGGTGTTTGGCGTTGGTTACAGCCAAGTCTATTAGGAGAACTGTTAGTTTGTGAACCTATTGTCAAGGCGATTAAAGAAAAGGGCTTTGAAAAAGATCAACAAATTTTAGCATTGCTACACCTAGATAATATAATCACACATTGGCAACTTTTAGTTGCTAAAATTTATGACTCTAATGAAGCCCTTTGGGAAAGCTTACGTGGGATAAATGAGGGAGATTGGCTAAATCAATTATTGAGAGCGGATGAGGTATTAAAAAGCTATTTTCCCGATGAAAAACACTTTAAGTTATTATCACAACATTTATCAAATGTGAATCACATTTTACGCTCAGCATTTGTAGAAATGGGGATTAGTTTTATTAGTCCGAAAATATTTGAGCCAGTCGATAAAAGTATGAAGCGTCTGTACACTCCAGATTCTCTACTAAAAGCCTTAGTAAAAACACAGATTCAGGAAAGATTGAATACTAGCGATGAATTTATTGTCGATGTTGAACGCTATGGATTCGGTGTTGATGACAACCCTGCCGCTGCTGCTGCTGATGTTTGCGTAGTCGTTAGCCGTTTATCGGAGTGGGAATCC
>JAUXCJ010000385.1 GCA_030618965.1 Thiomargarita sp. | reverse complement strand
AGGGCTACATATAGTTGTCCATGTGCGAATGCTCCCCAACCTAAGTCTATAATTATTTTATCAAATTGTTTGCCTTGGCTTTTGTGAATGGTAATCGCCCAAGCTAGTTTTAGTGGGTATTGTGTGAATGAGCCGATTACTTCTGTTGTCACTACTTGCGTTTTGGCATCATAAGTGTAATTCGGTATTTCCCATTTTACTGGTTTGACGCTGTAGGTGCCTTTATTGGGAATTTCTACTTCTATTTTGTCTTTTTTTATTGTTTTGAGTTTTCCTATAGTGCCATTAACCCAGCGCCCTTCACTGTCGTTTTTGACAAACATTATTTGAGAACCTTGTTTGAGGGATAAATTTAATTCTGTTGGTAAGCTGCCTTTGTCAAATTTTCCCGTTAGTTCTCCTTGAAATGTGTACAATTGCGTAGTTAATTTTTCTAGTTGCGCGGCGTTAATTTGTGAGGCAATTTTATTGGTTGTTGTTAGGGTTATGTAATAATCTTCAAGGTTTGCGTCAAATTGGGGCTGATAGCGTTGATTAATTTGTTGTATCTCGTTTGGCGTTGCCTGATTGTTACGAATGCTATTAAGTAAATTAATAAATGTTTGTTCTTTTTGGCGAAAAACTTTTGTCAGTTCTACAAATTCCATTTTCAGTTCTTCAAAGACTTTGGCACTGAAAAAAAATGGGCTGTTGTAGTTTGTGCTGAATAGTTGCGCTTCTTCGTTGCTGGAGACAACGGGGGGCAGTTGAAATAAGTCTCCCATGAATATCATTTTAACGCCGCCAAAAGGCTTTGCAGGAGTTTTACCATTGAGGCGCATAAATTTATCTATAACGTCCATCATGTCTGCCCTTACCATTGATACTTCGTCTATAATGATGGTTTCAAGAGATTTATAGAGTTTGCTTCTTTTGCCTGATACTGCTTTTATTTCATTATCTTGAAGTGGGCGGGGCGGTAATCTAAAAAATGAATGCAAGGTGGAGCCGCCGACATTGAGAGCTGCAACTCCTGTAGGTGCAAGTAGGACAATTTTTTTCTTGGTATTTTTTTTGAAGTGTTGTAGTAAAGTTGATTTACCTGTACCAGCTTTTCCAGTTATAAAAACCGCGTGTTTACTATATTCCATTAAATCATATGCTTGTGAAAATTCGTCGGTGAATTCTAAGTTGTCGTCGTTTTGATGACTTCGAGGAAGTTCGGTGTTATTTAAAGCCAGATTCCAAGTTTGCACTGTCCATTCTGCGAGTGCTTTATCAAATCCTAAGTTTTCATGCAGCCGTTGCGTTAAAGTGAATAATAAGGCGGTTTTGGTGAAACCTTGCGGGGGATTGAGTAAGTCAAGAGGAATATTTTCATGCACTGCATGGGAGAGCATGAAGATTTCACGCTTGTATTGATTGTTACATTTTTTGCGTAGCAAGGCTTCAAGGTTGTCACTGTCATCACACAAGCCTACGCCGTGATTTTTGAGCAGTTCAGATAGTATTTTTCTCATATTTAAGTACTGAAGCATAAATTTTAAGGATTATAAAGAAGCAAAATTAATTCGGAATTCGGAACCAAAATTTTTCAAAATATTATTAAATTCTTTTCTAAAATTATCTAAAGAAAGATAATTTGAAAATGGTAACCAATGGTATTTGATAAAACTCCAGAGAATCTCAACCAGTTCGGAACAAACGGTGGGTAATGATCGTACAATAACCCCTTGTTTTTCCAATTTTTCAGATGAATAACGAATTCAGTGGAGCTACTTGTTATGTATCTCCGCAGTACTCAAGCCACGAATCATAATCTGTGGGTTCGATAGTGTAGGGGATTATTAATCCAAGCACAAACGTAATTATTAATGGAACAAAATTTTGAATTCCGACAGCAACGATTACCCCAATGATTAGTACTACAACCCAACTAATTATCCTTTTATTCTTTGATTTATCCTCACTCTGCTTTGTCTTCTCGACTAGATTTTCTTTTAATGATAACGCCCGCGCATTCAAACCGCATAAGTCCTCGGCCTTATATTGACCCTTTGAATTCCGTTTTGCGATGGTAACCACTCGTGCACGAAAGTTGTGAATTGTAAAGTGGTGAGTACCGTCGCCGGTTCCTGCCTCTGAGCCTGTAGTCTTGTAATATTCAAGATTCAAGAGAGCGTTAGCCCCTACCTGAGCAGCATTACCTATTACATTTTTCTTGGCTGCTTCTGGTGAATCTCTTGAACTTCCATCCACCATCCACTGTCCTTGTTCTATGACATCCCAGCCTTTAATGTTATTTGACCTTGAAGTGAGGAATTCATCTGGCACTATGTATGTTAGTACATCCGAAGGATTAATTAGTCTGCAATTTTGTGCTTTATATCCCTTTGGTGTAGCCTTCTGATTAAAGTTGACAAAAGCGTCTTCACAGATTTTTCCTAGCTGGTTTTTGTCTGTGAATTCGCTTTCATGGAAAAAGTAGTCTTTTCCATCATCTCCCTTGATGAAACCGTACTTTTTCTCTGGTAAATATGTCTTAATTATTCCCTTCATGGTTCGCTTTGTTCTCCACTGATAACATTTTGGTGTCTTATAAGTACTGAACCATAAGTTCTGTAGTATATTGGAGTCCAAAGCTTTAGCTTTGGATTCCAATCAATATACCATATAATTTCTGGTTTAGTACTTATCGCTTAAATTTCTCGTTTCTCATTTACGAAATAAGCGATTTGAGGTCTTTAAAATAACCACATGGCCGTCAAATCCGCCGCTTCTCAGATAAGAATATTGGAGTGGATAGGGGCCAGCATGAATCACTAAGTCGTTTTGATCCAACAAGCCGTTATTATTGGCATCTTCATAAAGCGCACCAATATGTTGATATCCTCTTGCGCCT
>JAUXCJ010000403.1 GCA_030618965.1 Thiomargarita sp. | reverse complement strand
TTGTTGATACTGAACAACATAACCGGCTGATTGATACCTTACAGGAAATCAAACAATTGGATGCCGCTTGGACAGAAAATGTCTTACTTTCTAGGTTGTCCTTGAATAATAACTATGACAATTTGGCAGCAATCACAAACGCCATGGAACAAAGCCGCAATCGTTGGTTAGCATTTTATATACTAAGAATTTATGGCAAAAGTTCTGAGACAGATAATAAACAAAAAAATGCTTATTTAGCAATATTAAGAGAGAAAGCTGAACTAATTGAGAAGTTTAAGGGAGATAATGCTATTTTATCTAATTCGGTACGCTATTTTCCTACCGCGATTACTGAATTCAAAGAATTGACTGAAGCTTCCAATTTTCAACAGTTGCTAGAACCAGCGAATCAGTTGTTAGCTACTGTATTAGAATATAGTTTAGTCTCAGATCCAAAAATACGGGCGCAAATCCCCTCAATCATTGAAGAATTACAAGCTATCAATCTAAGTGATGGGGATTTAATTGACCAAGTTGACATTATCAGCAATCATGCCCGTAGCATCGTGAAGTACAAACAAGAGATTGATGTCCTATTAGAAAAAATTACTGCCCTAAACACGGCATCTCAGCTTGATGCTCTGACAAATACTTATGTTGCGCTCCAAGATAGCCGTTTACGGGAAACCGAACCGTATCGCCAGGCGCTAATCATTTTTTTGGCGATTTTATTGTTATGGATTGCTTATATTGTTTATCAATTACGGCTTAACTATAAAGCACTTAATGTCGCCAACCGAAAATTGAAAATCGCCAATGAAACCTTACTTGACGACTAAAAAAATCGGTGAAGGCACTGGCACAAAATTTGTTGTGACTTTGCACATCATGATGTATCACTGCCTCACCGCTAATAGCTAAAGCGATAGCTCGTTTATTATTAAACATTTAAAATATATGGTATTGAATTTTAAGGTTACATTCAATATCGTATTTACTTTCAATCAACCCATTTAGGAGATAAGACTATGCGAATGCTATTCAAAAAAGCCATTTTATTAGGCAGTTTACTCGTGTTTTCCCCAATCAGTATGGCAGGAGATGTGCGAGGTTTTACGGTGGAACCCAATAACCCACCACCATCACAGCAGCCAAGTGGCAACTTAGCAAAAATAAATGTGATGGTTAATCAGCTTGTACCGCAAGTCATGACAAATCTGCAACAGTTCATGCTTGGAATCAATCAATTATCCACCCCAGAATTTAGCTCGGAACAAGGCATAACTTTGCTTCAAGAATTGATTCCTATTGCTGCACAGCTTAATAATAATCTGAACCAATTGAGTTATTTAGTGAGCGAGGGCAACAGAAGCAATCCACAAGAACAGCCTTTGACAGCCGTCACGCAAAAGGATGCTACTAATAATGCTTATGGCGCACAGGTTTTTAGCACTTGGCATGGATTATTACAGGGTTTATTAAATGCGCTGACAACTAATGATACGGCAAGCTTCCAAGTGATTTCACAAAAAATACCTCTAGCTTCTCAACAATTTGTCACCTTTATACAACGTGTTGGGACACTTCAAAATGAAGTCAACGCACTACAAGCGAATCAAAGTAAAATGCAAACGCCTGCCACGGCACAACAAAACCAGCAATTTAATAATGCAATGAGTGAGAAGATAAACCAAATGCACCATGATACAATGATGAGTATCATTAATAATATGGGAACCACTTGTAGCTATACAGAAGGTGATACTTGCTATAATGAATAAAAAAGGAAGTAACGAAGTAAAATCCTGATTCAGACTACAAATATAAGGAAAAAAATTTTGTCAGATTATAATGTTATCGTCATAGGTGGCGGTCCGGCAGGCTATGTGGCAGCCATTCGTTGCGCCCAACTGGGTATGAAAACTGTTTGTGTTGATGGATGGATTAATTTAGAAGGCAAATCCTCATTAGGTGGTACTTGCCTCAATGTCGGCTGTATCCCCTCTAAAGCTTTGCTTGATTCTTCGCACCATTACACTTTTATGCAAAAACATGCTGCTGAACATGGTATTCAGTGTGACAACTTAGGCATCGACATTGCTGCAATGCAAGCGCGTAAAGACGGCGTTGTTAAAACCCTCACACAAGGCATTGGGGCTTTATTTAAAAAGAATAAAGTCACATCTATCGCTGGCACTGCTCGTTTAATGGGCAATAAACAAGTGCAAGTTACTAGCCAAGACGGTAGTCAACAAACCTTAACTGGTGACAATATTATTATTGCCACAGGCTCAGTGCCAGCAAAAATTCCAGTAGCTGCTACTGATAATCAGTTTATTGTTGATTCTACAGGCGCATTAGCCTTTGATAGCGTACCCAAGCGGCTCGGCGTGATAGGGGCTGGTGCGATTGGCTTAGAACTGGGTAGCGTCTGGAGTCGATTAGGCAGCCAAGTGACAGTGCTTGAAGCCTTGCCCGACTTTCTCTCAGTCGCAGATAGGAAAATTGCCACCCTTGCTCAACGCGAACTCAAAAAACAAGGCTTAGACATTCAACTAAGCGCAAGCGTCACAGCGGCAAGCGTGAACAATAATGAAGTCACCGTCTCTTATAAAGATAAAAAAGGTGAACAACAAATCGTTGTTGATAAACTCATTGTTGCGGTAGGGCGCAAACCAAATACAACCGATTTAGGCGCAGCAGAAATTGGTATCCAAATCAACCAACGTGGCTTTATTGAAGTTGATGAACACTGTCAAACAGCAATCCA
>JAUXCJ010000167.1 GCA_030618965.1 Thiomargarita sp. | reverse complement strand
TGGAATACAAACCGCGGCTTTGTCGCTACCAGTGCTGACAAACCTGCGCTTTGTACTCCGGTGCTAATTTGTCCTTAACTTAATGGCAGCAAAACTTGGGATTTCTCTCTAATCAATAAGTCCGTACTTCCGGTTTAAAGCGAGTAATGGTCACTTCTTCAAAACTCAGAACTGGCTTGCCATCAGTGCCTTTTGTTGCTATTGTATGTTTTAGCCAATTTTGGTCATCGCGTTCTGGGAAATCTTCCCGATAATGTGCGCCCCGACATTCAGTACGTTCTAATGCACCTTTGGCCACAAGTTCTGCTAGTTCAAGCATATTGCCCAGTTCCAATGCTGCTACTAATGCAGTATTAAATACCTTGCTTTTATCAGCGACTTCAAGATTCTTATAACGTTGTTTAAGCAAGGATAAACCCTCTAATGCTTGGTTCAAATCAGCCGCATTTCGATAAATACCCGCCTTATCTGCCATCAAGTTGCCCATGTCTCGGCGAATATATGCAATTCTTTCCTTGCTTTGATTCTCCATTAAGGTTTTAATACGGTTTTCATCAGCTTCTAGCGTATTTTTTGGCATTTTTGGAAAATCAGTGTGGCGTGCATATTCTAAAGCATGGTTGCCTGCCCTACGTCCAAAAATGAGAATGTCCAATAGGGAATTACCACCTAGTCGGTTAGCTCCGTGTACGGAAACACAGCCGGATTCGCCAGCGGCATAAATGCCTTCTATGGAGGTTAATCCATTCATATCAGTATGGATGCCGCCCATCGAATAATGAGCGGTGGGTTTAATTGGCACGGGTTCTTCGAGAGGATCGACGCCTTCAAAGCCAATACATAGTTCACGAATTTGTGGCAAGCGTTTCAAAATCAGTTCTTTGTCTAAATGGGTTAAATCAAGGAAAACTTCACCGTCAGGACCACCTCTGCCTTCACGCACTTCTGTTTCAATAGCGCGGGAAATGAGATCGCGGGGGCCTAATTCCATCTTTTCTGGGGCGTAACGGCTCATAAAGCGTTCTCCCAATGCATTGAGTAAGTATCCACCCTCGCCTCGCGCCCCTTCTGTCATGAGGATACCAGTACGCCGCAAACCTGTAGGGTGGAATTGAACAAATTCCATATCTTTTAAGGATAATCCAGCATTATAGGCGAGAGCAGCACCATCGCCGGTATTACCATAAGCATTTGATGTCCGTTTCCAATAAATACGTCCATATCCGCCTGTTGCTAAAATCACGGCTTTGGCTTGGATGGTATGAAGTTGACCAGTGCGAATGTCTAAGGCAGTGACTCCTTGACAACGCTGACCATCATGTAGTAGGGAAAGAGTGAACCATTCATTGAAATAATTGACTCCATGACGCAAGCCTTGTTCATAAAGTGTGTGCAGCATTACATGCCCAATTTTATCAGCAGCATAGCAAGCACGGGGCTTAGATGCCCCACCGAAGGGACGTTGAGCAATTTTACCTTCCTTAGTACGATCAAAAGGACAACCCCAATGTTCCATTTCGCGTATGACTTCTGGTGCTTCTCGGCACATCATTTCAGCCGCATCTTGATCAGCTAAATAATCGGAGCCTTTTACTGTATCAAACCAATGCTGTTCCCAAGTATCTGTTGGGTCTTTATTTGCTAAAGCTGCATTTACACCACCCTGAGCTGCGCTGGTGTGAGAGCGAGTGGGATAAACTTTGGTGAGTACAGCAACCTGTAAATCTTCTTCCATCCTAGATTTGAGCGCAGCATATAATCCTGCTCCCCCAGAACCAACAATTAGAACATCGTAAGTTAGCATATATGTTTCCTTTTAAAAGAGAAAAAATATCAATTTACCAGAACTCTTGTCCACCATTCCTTCACTTGTTCCCGTTGCTCAATAAATAGTTGATTATCCACCAATGCCCGCTTATTTTGCAAAGCTAAACGGTGCGTTTCGGCACGATAGGCTTTAAAAGCGTCACCTAATTGCGTACAAGCCAATTCATCAAGTAATCCTTCTTTAGTAAATAGGTGTAGTAGTGGCAACATGCCTGTGGTTTCCAATAATTGCGGATAATCTGCTGCCCAACGCAATACGCCATATTGAATAATAAACTCAATATCCGCAATACCGCCACTCCCTTGTTTTAAATCAAAAATGTCTCCCTTAGTTTTATCCAAATTTTCACGCATTTTAGTTCGCATTTCGCAAACATCTTGTTTTAATTGATTAACTTCACGACTACGACTAAGAACTTCACTACGAATATTTTTAAATTGAGCAATACTATCTTGAGTACCCGCAACAGCTCGCGCACGAACTAAGGCTTGATGTTCCCATGTCCAAGCGTTTTTTTCTTGATAACTTTGAAATGCTTCAAAAGAGGAAACTAACTGCCCTGACTGTCCCCCTGGACGTAAACGGGAATCAACTTCATATAAAATTCCGGCTGGCGTATTTATGGTGATAATATGAATAATGCGCTGCGCTAGTCTCATAAAAAATACTTGATTATCTATTGACTTATGACCATCAGTATAAGCGTTACTACCTGAACTGTCATGCAGAAACACAATATCTAAATCAGAACCATAACTGAGTTCTATCCCACCCGCTTTGCCATAAGCGACAATACAAAGTTCCGCTGTACGCTGTTCACCATTAAGTAAATAGCGCGGTTGTCCATATTTTTGCACGAGATGATCTAAGGCTATGCTTAAGGCTCGTCGCATTAAGCTATCGGCTAAAGCGGCTAAATAATCGCTAGCGATAGGGGCGGTTAAATTACCTGATAGTTCAGCCGCCGCAATATGTAGCACGTTTGCACGTTTGAACTGACGCAAACTATTCATTTGCATGTCTAAATCATCAGTGGGCAAATGCGCGTGTGCTGCTTGTAGAGCATTTTCTAATTCAGCAGGATTTAAAGAATCATATAAAAGGTGTGGATCAAGCAGTTCATCCAATAACAACGGATAACGGGTAATTTGTTCAGCAATCCAAGCGCTTTCTCCACATAGATAAATCCATTGTTTGAGTACTTCGGGACGCTCTATCAATAAGCTAAGATAAACGCTGCGTTGTGCTATTGATTCGATTAATTTTAAAGTACGATGCAAAGCATCATCTGGAAATCTCTGTTTAATAGCGATTGAAATGGCTAAAGGAATTAAACTATCTAACTTTTCCCGCCCACTTTTTGAAAGCTTTTTAATTGTGCGAGATGCTAAAAATTGTTGTAAATGTCTTGCAACTTCTGAAGAATCCTGAAAATCTGCCTTCAATAAGCTTTCGGCATCTTGCAAGCCTCCCATCCAGAGCGTTTGCCAATGGCTTGACTGATTTGAAGAAAATGCCGCTGGTTCCGGCGCGATAACTTGTTCATATTCACGGTGTACTGCTTGTTGATGCTGAATCAATTTAGCTAAAAAATGAGGCCAATCAGAAAAGCCCATACTATAAGCTAAACGGGCTTGATTAAGTGCATCCTCGGGTAAATTTTGAGTTTGTTTATCATCAATAGCTTGTAAATGATTTTCAGTGATGCGTAAAAAGTGATAAGCTTCGCGTAAACAGTGAATAGCTTCGCTAGAAATAATTTGATATTTTTCTAATTGCGCTAAAGTCGTGAGTACATGCCGTTGCTGTAAACCCGGTTGCTGTCCACCACGTATTAATTGAAAAACTTGACAAGTAAATTCAATTTCACGAATCCCACCTTTACCAAGTTTAATATTATTATTCAATCCTTTACGACTGGTTTCATTATCAATCATAGCCTTCATTTTGCGTAAAGCTTCAAAGGCGTTAAAATCTAAATAGCGACGATACACAAACGGGCGCAAGCTTTCTAATAAAGACTCACCAGCGACAATATCTCCTGCCGCAACACGCGCTTTAACCAAAGCATAACGTTCCCAATCGCGGGCATGGGCTTGATAATAATCTTCCATCCCAGCAAAGCTCATAACCAAAGGCGCACCATCGCCAAACGGTCTCAAACGCATATCTACTCTAAAAACAAAGCCTTCAGGTGTAAGCAAGGTTAAAACTTGTATCAATTGCTGCCCCAATCGCAAAAAGAACTCTTGATTACTGCGAGAACGCTTGACTCCTTTAGTTTCGCCTTCAGAAGGATAAGCAAAAATCAAATCAATATCAGAAGAAAAGTTCAGTTCCTGCCCACCAAGCTTACCGAGTGCTAATACAACTAATGATTGTGGCTTGCCATCGAGATAAGAAGGCGTGCCGAACTGAAGAATCAAACGTTGATAAAGCCAATTCAGGGCAATATCTATTATAGTATCGGCTAAATCAGATAATGACTTTAAGCTTTCTTCCAAACTAGCCCAACCAGCTAAATCGCGCCATGCAATCCGTACCATTTCCCGCCGACGATATAAACGCAATATTCGCATCAAAGCCGTTTCATCTTCGACATCAACTAGTTGCTGATTTAAAGAATCTCGATAATTATTAGGGGCACTGAATAAATCGCCACTCTCAATTAAATCTTTTAATAATTCTGGCGATTGCACACAGTTTTGAGCGACAAAACGGCTACAAGCCCAAACTTTGGGTAAACTATCAATGAAAACTGGATTGGTGTTATTGGATTGGTAATCTTGCCAAAGGTGGCTAAATTCGGATTGTAATAAAGGTGGGAGACTTGATAAGGCGTTTGAGATATTCATTTTTCATAATTTCTAGGTTAAGTTTTGGGTATTTTAACAATTTAATTAAAAAAATCAGAATAAAAAATCATGCTAATCCTTTAAATCCTTTAAAATCAAGGTCAAGACAACAAAACTAACTAC
>JAUXCJ010000110.1 GCA_030618965.1 Thiomargarita sp. | reverse complement strand
TGATTTTAAGGCTTAACTTAATGGCAATGACCCAACGCTTGCTTGTTATAATACTTATTTACTCAACTGTTGCAAGGCTGCTTGCGCTAATTGTTTCCCTATGCCATGACCATTATGCCCCGCCGCTACTCGATACCACTTGGCAGCTTCTTGATTATTCTGAGTCAACCCTTGACCTTTTTCGTACATCCTGCCTAAAAAGTATTGCGCTTCGGGATTTCCCTGCTGCGCTGCTACTCGATACCACTTTACAGCTTCTTGATCATTCTGAGTCACCCCATAGCCAGAGGCGTACATAAGACCTAAATTATATTGCGCTCTAATATGTCCATCCTCTGCCGCTTTTTGAAGCCACTTGAAGGATTCTTCCAGGTTTTTAGTCACCCCTTTGCCTTTGCGGTACAAATGGCCCAAGTAAAATTGCGCTTTGGTATCTCCCTGCTGCGCCGCTTTTTTAAACCACACGACAGCTGTAGCATAATCCTGTTGTTGGTAAGCAGATAATCCTTTTGAAAAGTCAGATTCAGCTTCATCAATTGTTGCTTGCCCTATACACACCGCTGAGGCGAGCAAAAAAATGAGGAATAAAATAATTTTCTTTATAGGATTAATACTAATTTGTGGTTTCACCAATTTCTCCTGAAATGAATTGTTTTATGGATGATAATGAAAATGTATTATCTCAAATTTTGAAGACTAAACCAAGTTATAATATTTTTACTTTCGTGTAAATAAAAAAAGTTAAATCAAAACAAATACTCCGATAATCTCTCCACCAACCCCTCATCAGGCAAATCCCAAAAAATCCCCGAATTACTTCCAGGACTCATCCCCCGCAAAAACAAATAAAACACCCCACCAAAATTGGATTCATAACTATAATTGGGCAAACGAACCGACAAATAGCGATGCAATGCCACAGTATAAATATAATACTGCAACAAATAAGCTTCCCGTATCATCACATCCTTCAAATTACTCGGAGCATAATCTTCAGCACTTACACCCAACAAATTTGACTTATAATCAACCAAATAATAACGATCTTTCCACTCAAAAACCATATCGATATAACCCTTCATAAAGCCGCGTACCGAATAAAACTCAAAATTATGACCATTTTGACCAAATTCCCTAAAAATCGCCTCTAAACCTTGCGGCGTTATCCTAGATAACGGATAATAAAATTCTAATTCATTTAAACGTTTATCGCGGCTAATATTTGACAAACTTAAATCTGGATTTAATAAAACAGTATTAAGCACATTACTAACCAGATTCATTAAAACCGTTTTCCAGCGTTCCACATCATAGCCAAAATTTTCCAATTGTTGACTAATCAATTCAGAACTTGGTGCTTGAAAATCCAGATTCTCAAATAAAGCGTGCATAAAATTACCTGCTCTCGCTCCGCGTGGAAAGCTAAAAATATGATTCTTATCTGACATTGTTCGTCCGACATAAGGTTTAATAACCGTTATTTCATCATAATCGGGTTTATCTACCGCTTGCTTGGAAACCTTTACTCTTGACAATGCACTAAAACTGGAAACTTTCCAAGCCTTGTCAATTCTACCTGAAAATCGGCGAGCTTTGAGTTTTTCCGTATTCTCAATCGGACGACGATAAGGCGCAATATCGGTTGGTAAGTCTGAAATTTGTACCGAATCACTTAAATTCTGTAAATCCTGTTCAAGGGTAGCATCATCAGTTTTTTCTATATCATTAATGTTGGGATGAAGTAAATGGGCAAGGGGAGAATTGGAAGCATCCGTAAATGCACCCCAAGTCAAATAACAACGATGTTTAGCCCGAGTCACCGCAACATAAAACAAACGTAAATTTTCCGCCTGTTCTTCTTTTAATGCTGATTGACGGTGTTCTATTTGATTATCAGAACCTAAATCTAGGGTTAATACATCCTTCTTATTGTGAAAAGTAAATGATTTGGCTTGCTTATTATGTAAAATCCCATCCCACACATAAGGACAAAACACTATCGGATATTCTAAACCTTTGCTCTTATGAATGGTTACAATTTTGACCAATTTCTCATCGCTTTCTAGGCGCAATTGTTGTTCTTCTGAATTGGTTTGTTGATAGCGTTGTTGACTTAGCCATTGACTTAATCCGCTGATACTAAACTTATGCTGCACAGCCATTTCTTGTAACAATTCCAGCGTGTGTAAGACATTAGTTAAACGCCTTTCGCCATTGAGATAACTGAGTAAACGGGATTGTACTTGTTGTCTTAATAGCAGGGTACGGAACATTTGGATAAATCCAACATTTCGCCAGATAAAGTGATAGTCTTGAAAACGAATCAAGTAATTTTGCCAAGCATGATCATTTTCTATCAAATTGTGTAATTCGCTCCCAGTAAATCCGAGCATGTCAGTTGTCAAGGCAGCTTTAATTAATTCTAGTTGATTCGGTGCAGCAACCGCTTGCAAGATGCGATCTATTTCCATGATTTCATGAGAAACAAAAATACTTTCTTTACTAAATAATACACTAGGAATTTGTAACTGTGTCAAAGCCTTTTGAATTTGTCGCGCTTGCTTATGACTACGCACCAATACCGCAATATCACCCGCAACTATTGGACGATTACCGATTAAAGCTTGATGCTGTTGCCCTAACATCAATAAACGGGAAATTTCGTAACCCACTGAAAAAGGAATTTGTCGGTTTGCCCACTTTTTAGTAATCGCTTTATCAGGTAAACAATCAGCAACTTCTCTCTTTGCTAACCAAAGTTGTAATGGCGGTAAGTATTTGTTTTCTATCTTTAAACGCTCTTGATCAGTAGCATTTTGGGCTTGTACCGGCAAAAACGGAATATCTTTAAAAATAAACGGATTTGTGGTTTTTTCAAACAGATTATTAACCGCCTTGATTAAATCTGGTTCCGAACGCCAATTAGTTGGTAAAGTATAACGTTGCTGGGCATGATGAGAAGCACTCATATAAGTAAAAATATCAGCCCCTCGAAAACTATAAATAGCCTGTTTGGGATCACCAATTAAGAATAGAATCTGCTTACCATCGCCATAAATAGTATGAAAAATATCATATTGTACCGGATCAGTATCTTGAAATTCATCAATTAGGGCGGCGTGAAATTTACGCTGAATCAATTTGATTAAACTAGGTGCATTTTGACCTTTTAAAGCTTGGTATAAGTTAATTAAAAGATCATCAAAAGACAGCATCTGATGTTGACGTTTTTTATGTACTAAAGATTCATCAGCGATTTTTAATAATTTAAGTTTTAAAGCTAATAAATGTTGTTGGAAGTTATCAGACAGCGGTTTTTGAGTCTGCTGTAATTTGTCACAAATATCAAAAAAATCATGCTTAGGGGCGATTTTATTTTTTTTGATACTTTTAACTATTTCGCTAGTTGTAAATTTCTCAAATTTTTCTGGAAAAGTAATCGAATTCATAGTGGCGTTGAGAAAATTACCTAAATCCTGACACCATTTGGGAATTGATTTTTTAGAATATTTTTGCCTATTTAAATTTTCATCACTGTTCAAAACAGCTTCTATTTCTGCGGCTTGAAATTGCCATGCTGCTTGTGTCTCGGATAAAGCTTTATAAAAATGCTCTTCTTGAGTGGTTGGCGGTACAATCTTTAGTTCCGGAATTATTTTTAAAAAGGGTTGCCCGACATACTGTCCTTTATTTAAGACATTGAGAAATTGTGCTGGGGTGTTAAATTTATTTTCAACTAAATAACTGATAAATAATTGAGAAGATTCATAAAAATGTTGCCGCCAAAAGTCTTCAACAATTTCGCGCAATAAGTTAGATTGATCTTTGATGAGTTCGGTTTCAAATAATAAGCCACTTTCAAAGGCATTTTCTTGTAACATTTGCTTACAAAAGCTATGAATGGTGAAAATTCCGGCTTCATCAAAACCACGTAGAGCATTGGTTAAACGGAAAATAGCATCTTTGTGATCGGTAGAACTTTGGATTAAACTTTGTAAGACATCATCAGAAGATTGTCCTTGTTGAAAGGCTGTTAATGCCTCATGCAATCGGCGACGAACTCGATCACGTAATTCTTCGGTTGCAGCTTCAGTAAAGGTGACGACTAGAATATTGTCAACTTTTAAGCCTTTTTCAAGAATGAGTCGAAGAAATAGGGTGGTAATGGTGTAGGTTTTCCCGGTACCGGCACTAGCTTCTATTAGGTTGATGCCTGATAGAGGGGCGGTTAGGGGGTTTAAGGTCGTGGATGGGGTCATTTTTTTTGGGGTTCCTTTTTTGAACTATGATTTGTGTGATTAACTGAGGTTACGCAGTCTGATTCCAATCAATTTTATCGGTTGCCCCTGAAAGGGGCTGACATACCAGCCTAGGGCAACGCCCTAGGATTTAATGACGTGCAACAAAAGCCCTGAAAGGGCGAGACATAAAATTAGATTAGGTTTCGCCCTTTCAGGGCTTGAATTTGAAACCAATTAATCCTGGGGCGTTGCCCCAGGCTAGTATGTCAGCCCCTTTCAGGGGCAGAATCGGAGTGCGTAACATCAGTGATTAAATCTGATTAAAAAAATAAACCGCTCTTCTGTTTGACCTTCACAAAGGACGATAATCATCAATAACGTCCCCCAAGATAATTATTTTCCCAAAGTTCTCCTAATGAATATTCATCTAACCAATCTTGTAATTTTTGTTCATTCAAACGGTTAATTTGACTGCCTGATTTATCACGATCAACTACAAGAATGTCAGAAGGCTCAAATTGGTTTAAAAGTGTTACCGACTGGGTAGATAAAATAATTTGAGTTCTACAAGAGGCTTTTTTAATCAATTCCGCTAAAAAGCTAATTGCAAGTGGATGTAGCCCCAGTTCGGGTTCATCTATAACGATAAGTAATGGCGGGGTTGGTTGCAAAAGTAAGGCACATAAACAGATAAATCGAATCGTACCATCTGATATAAGGGCAGCACTAAATATTTTTAAGTTATTCTTTTCTCTCCATTTTAACTTAATTTGATTCAAATTAGTTAATTCCGGTTCAAGAATAAAATCATCAAAATAAGGTGTTACCATACGAATTATTTCTAGGATGTTATCATAAGAGTCAATATAATTTTGTTTTAAATAATACAAAAAAGCAGCAATATTATCGCCTTCTGGATGTAAAGGATAGCCTTCATCTAGGTTTTGTAGTCTTTTTTTATTGCTATTGGCACTGACATCATCAAAGTGGAAAACTTGGAAACCTTGAATCTTTGAGTAAATATAATAGGGAATTCCAACTTTATCTCTTTCTGCAAAGTATTTGAGTTTAGTTTCTTTTTGATTAGTTTCCTGTGCAAATAATGGTTTAGTAGATTTATTCCAAAAACCAAACTTTTCTGCATCTACAATATAATTTTCTTCAGTTGCTCTTAATGACAGTTCATAAATAGTTTGTCCATCTGAACTTTTGGCATCAAAGAAAAAACTAAGATTAATCAATTCATTTTCCTGAATACCATTATAAACAATATTATCAAACCCACCTTTATTAACAATCCAATCTCTC
>JAUXCJ010000223.1 GCA_030618965.1 Thiomargarita sp. | reverse complement strand
TATCCTTTAATCACTGGTTTTTTAACTTCCTCTTTTTCAATAAAATATAAAGCCTTACAAGCATAATAAATTTTTTGTGAACCAAATCTACTTGAAACATTCTTTCCGTAATCTTGAATGCATTCGTTTACAGTTATATCGCTGCGTTTAATAATTTTTATTGTCAAAGGAAATAGTTTTCGACATTCTCTAGTTATTGATTTAGCTACAACATCATTTTGAACGCCCTTCATCTTTTGTAAGACACACTCTGCCCAATTATCCGCAGACGGTTCGTAAAATATAGCGGCTAAAATACCAACCGCTATATACCAAGTTATAAGTTTAGTTTTTTCTGCGATAACTTCATTAACTTTAAACCCGCCAAAACCCCATAATGCCAGAGGTAACACTAATAATATAATTATTATTGTTTGCATTTGTTAAGCCTCAACCCAGTTTTTGCGCTTGGCCTTGGCGTACCAAATTAATGCATCTGCGTAAGCTCCAATAGCAGCATGTCTCATTTGCCATAAATCTTCTAATGTTCTTTTATTACTATTGGGAAATATTTCTGTACGCAATTGTGTAAACGTGATCCCGTTATTTTCAGAAAATTTTCTTAACCACGCTTTATCGCCCTTTTTAAATATAGTGTCCATAAAAAAATCCTCCTAAAAAATAAAGAACTCTTGACATACTGATAACCCGTATGTAACATAGCTACCACTATACGGGTAAACCGTATATTCTATATACTACTTTTTTAGTAGATATGTGGTGATTATTAAGCCGACAGCCAATCAAATTAATAATCACCATTGTTAATCACACTTAATTTTCAGGATGATTTACATGAATAATAATACTGAAATCACGTACCAAACGCAACACCAAGTTGATCATAATTTTAATGGTACTCAAATTAGACAGCGCGTAGACGGATATTTAGATGCTACTGCAATGTGCCGCGCCACTGGCAAACAATGGAAACATTACAATGAAAATGCCAATTCAAAGGCTTTTGTTTTAGCGTTATCAAGCGAGGTCGGAATTCCGACCTCGAAGTTAATTCAATCAGTTAGAGGTGGTAACCCCCAATCTCAAGGCACATGGATCCACCCCCAAGTAGCCATTCATCTAGCCCAATGGTGCAGTCCTAAATTCGCAGTCATGATCACCGAATGGATATTCGAGTTGATGACAACTGGTCGGGTTGAGTTGCAACCAGAACCAACAACCAATCCACTCGAAGGCGAAATACTCCTAGCCAAAGCCGCTGCTGACATGCTCCGTATGAGTGACGACAGCAAGTTAAAAATGCTGTATCAAATCAGCGATGAGCATAATCTGTCTACAGGTTATTTGCCGCAATACGTTGAAGACGATGAGACCAAAGCACTGACAACGCTTTTGAAAAAAGCCGGTAGTAAAGTGTCAGGTATAGCTGCCAACAAGATTTTGCTTGAATTAGGTATTTTAGAAGAAAAGCAACGCCCATCCACAAGTAAAGGCGTGAAGAAGTTCAAAAGCTTGACCGACGAAGGGCTTTTTTACGGTAAGAATCTGGTCTCTCCTAATAATCCACGCGAAACCAGCCCTCATTACTATGTCAGTAAGTTTCAAGATTTGTTGGATAGGATTGATAGCTTTTTGCGCGGCGATACGGTGATGGAAGGTGTGGCATGAGTTGCTACGAAGAAAATGGAGAGTGGGTGAATCGTTTAATGGCTGGGAAAAATGATAAGGATTTATTAAGGAATGCGCTTAACACATTGATTGATAGGATTATTACACATTGAAACACATTGGAATGTTAGATTTGTTATTGTGGGAAAAAGCTGGAATCGTAAACATGGATATAGTGGCGTCCCCAAGGGGAGTCGAACCCCTGTTGCCGCCGTGAAAGGGCGATGTCCTAGGCCACTAGACGATGGGGACATAATTTTATTCTGGTGGTGGAGCTAAGCGGGATCGAACCGCTGACCTCTACAATGCCATTGTAGCGCTCTCCCAACTGAGCTACAGCCCCTCCAAAAGAAGAACCCGCATTCTAGTATTTAGTGTTACGCTTGTCAAGCTTTATTTGGATTTTTTGAAAAAATTTATAAAATAAAAATTCAATAAAAAATCTTAAAATTATATTTTATCAATGTAATCAATGATATAATTAGCAAGTTAATCTATTTCGTCATGGCGGTGAGGCAAAATGGCTGCCGTTGGCACTAAATCATCATCTGCTGTACCTTGATGATGGCCATTATTTAAATAATAAAGATATGAATTTCTAGCTGCTGTGGCGATTGTATTGCTATATTCATGAATATTATTTGCCAAAAGCTTGGTATTAAAAAGCCTTGGGCTCGCTGTTTCAACTTCTAATAATAATATTTGTTGTGGACACTGGAACATATCAATCCGCCAAATGATTTCATTTTTTAAAGAAGACGGTAGGCTTTCTTGAAATTTTTGATAAAAATCCAATAAGCGCCGTTCAGGAACTTTAACAAATAGATTTTTTGCAAAAAATTGCTCATGGGCTACTCCTGTTTTTTCTCCAATCAAACGTTGTATAAAATAGGTAGGGTATCCACAAATCTTGATTGCCGAATATTCGGTTTTTTCTTGAATATATTTTTGAATAAGAATTAATTTATCTTTAGATAAGGAATATTGAGCGATATTTTGGCGATATTTTTCAAAGTAATTTTGTAATTCCCCAGCCGATAGATACTTTGTTTCGGAAAAAGCTTCCTGTTGTTTGGTTTTGCCATGAGGTATCTTGATTTCAAATAAATTCTGGTTGATACACTTTACAAACTGTAAACCAAATGCTTTGGCTGCTAATGAAGGTTTGATAGTAATGCCATTTTTATATTCTTTTACTAAGGCGGAAAAACAAACCTCATCATGTTCCCCAATCACTTTGGTTGCTACGATAGGAATGCCATAAGATTCTAATTCTTTTAAATAAGAGCCTTTGTTAAAAACCCAGCGAATCATTTTCGGTGAATTTATCATCGGAATTCCGCGAGTTTTGGCAACTTGTTCAATAGAGTTCAAAATAGGTGCTAAGGTTTTCCAGAATTCTTGTCCTCTTCTCAAATTTCTTGTCTCAATTAAATCTATTTCTTGTCGATGAATCATTTGGAACGCATATTCACGTTCTGACTCTTTAAAAATATTCGCTTGAATACGAATAACTTTTACTGCTTGCAGATACTTTTGTACTGCCACATAATCCTCATGTAAATATCCTAAATTAATTGAAAGAATGGTTGGTTTTCTCAAATGTGTATCACCTCTTGGTTTATAAAGTTAAAAGCATCCGCAGGGAACTATCATTTTATTATGCGACATTTTTACTCAATACCATAATCCACAAATAGCTCAAGCGGCTATTACCGCACTACATCCTGCCGAAATTTTTTGGGATTATGTTAATATGCCAGCATTCTAAAAAAATTAAATATCATTTATATAAAAATCAATATTTTTTAGTAACTATTTGAAAATTATTTTAAATATCATTTTTAGGTAATAAGTGACATGATTCGTAGTTTTGTCCGTCGTAAAAGACGTATCAGCAACGCTCTGCAACGGGCATTAAATACTTTATGGCCTCGCTATGGTCTTGAGGTTGATAAGATATTAGATTTAGAATCCTTGTTCGGGCGACAAGCTGAAAAACATTTAGAAATCGGCTTTGGTAGAGGTGATGCTTTAGTCGCAATGGCAACAGCACATCCTGAACATGATTATATCGGTATTGATATTTATCGTCCGGGCATCGGTTCTTTATTATTACAAATAGAAGCCGCAGAACTAACAAATGTGCGAATCATTTCTACCGATGCAGTGGAGGTTTTACAACAATATTTGCCTTCACATTGTTTGGATGCTGTTTACCTATTTTTTCCCGATCCTTGGCCAAAACAGCGTCATCGTAAACGGCGATTAGTACAAGCAAATTTTCTGAAATTGTTAGCACAACGCTTGAAATCAGGCGCAATTTTCCATTTAGCTACCGATTGGGAAAATTATGCTGAACAAATGTTAGTAGAATTAGAAGCCGCACCTGATTTTATTAATAGTATGCCAGAAGGTGGGTTTGCACCTCGTCCACCAGAACGCCCATTAACGAAATTTGAACAAAGAGGAT
>JAUXCJ010000280.1 GCA_030618965.1 Thiomargarita sp. | reverse complement strand
TTTAGTTGGTAGAAAAGGATAATCTGCCCCAATTAGCAACATATTCTTGATAAAATTAGCGGATTTATCAGGAAACTGGTTTGCGATTTTGCCAACAAGATGAGCCACCTTTGGTGTGGCAAAGCTGGTGCCAATATCAAACTTAATAATCTTATCCGTTACCTTATTATTTAATAAGGCAAGTTGACCGCCACTGTCTTCGACAATCCGCCCATAATTTTCATATAAAATCATATTTCCACCATATTCAACCAGTTCTGGCTTGATCATGCCATTAATGCCTGATCCTGTTCGCGTAAAAGGTGAGGGCTGTTGTACTTTAGCAATCGGCGTTTTAATTTGTTCTGCACCATAGCGTTCTTTTACTATTCGTGGTTCATCAGCAATAGAACCTACGGTAAGAGCCAAAGCAGCGGTTGCAGGATTGATAATACGAAAATCTTTATTTTTAATCAGGTAGTGTGGATAATTGTCTACCACATCCGCGATTTCCCAATCAAATTCAAGTGGTGATTGATTGCCAGCAGATACTACAAAAACTATATAGGGGAAGGTAAAAGCGAGTTCATCAATCAAAGCAGCTAGAGGCAACTGACGGAAATAATGTTTATGCCAAATTTCATTGCAATTTCCCAACGAAATATTAACTACTTTGATATGGTACTCAGCGTTAGATAAAAAGCTCTCTACCGCATTTTTAAACTGATGTTCAATTAATTTATTTTCATCATAAACAGCATTGATTGTGCCGTCATAAGAATTTCTATCAGCATACATTACCTTCGCAGAAAACACCCAATTTGAAGGCGTAAAGGTTTTTCTCTCCAGACTATCTGCAATATCACCATAAACAGCACAACCTGCCACTGCTGTACCATGTCCAACAGTATCCTGTGTTTCCGTTTCTCCTGACTGAAAATTTTCTTCACCACCAACACACTTTTCTAGCATAGGATGATTGGAAAGAATACCAGAATCAATAACTAATATACCAGTGGCATTTTCTTCTGGAGCGTTAAATTCAATGCCTTCTATATCTGGTTGCATTATCTCAAACTGGTTAAATTGAACCAGAGCGGGTCTATCTGCCCGTGCTATTTCTTTTAATTGGATGATTTCATCAAATACGGCTTTGGTAAGTTTTACCCTGAGCAAAACAAAGGATTTTGTTGTTAAGGTATCGGTAATCTTAAATTGTGGAAAATCGGTGTAGTTCTTTTTCAATTGCTGGATAAATTGCTCGTTTTTTTGGGGATCAGTCATTTTCCACAATTCAAGGTCAATAAAATCAGCTATATCAGTCAAGGGCTGATCGGCTAAACCTTTGCCTATCTTTTTTTTCAGTGGAATATCACCAAAAGATTCAATGGCATGGAAAAACTCATATTTCGGTTCTTCCTCTGAACCATAAGTTTCCAGCTTTTTCTTGAACTTGCTTAAATCCTCATCCTCGCTAAATACGACCCAAAAGCCTTTATTGTCTTCAGCAACAGATAAAACATGGATACCCATAGATAGCAATGTTTTTTCAAAAGCAGCAGATGGAACGCCTTGATTAATTTCAATTTCAAAAATAAGCGTAGGATTGATTCTGACAGAAAACTGTTTTTTTAGTGCTGAAAATGCACTACTTAAATTTTTGGCTTTTTGGCTTGCCTGCTCTGAAAAACGAGCTTTGTTCCTACCTTGAGGTAACGAGAAGCCTCCGCCACCACCACGTTTTTTTTGTCGTTTAATATTGCCATGAAATAAGGGCAGTCTAAGGTGTTGGTGTTTTTCCATTATTCATCCACCAGTCCATGTTGCTTTACCTTTTCACGGCGAATAAATTGCTCAATCGCTTTTTCCAAATCATCCATAGTCAAAGTGTTCCTAGTATCAATAATCGCGGTTTTCATTGCCTCAGTTGTGATCATTTTTATATCCGCAGGCGATAAGCCTTGACTGTCCTTTGCGGCTTTACTAAGATTGATTTTTTTATCGCGTTTTATCGGTCGTAAGTAGCGTTCAAAGAGATATTGACGAGTCGCTTCATTGGGTAATTCATAATAAATCACTGCATCAAAGCGTCGCCAGATGGCACTGTCGAGTATGTTTTGATGGTTGGTAGCGGCAAACAGGATGCTATCGCCTTTGAAATTATCCAGCATTTGCAAAAAATTATTCACCACCCGTTTGATTTCGCCGTGTTCGTGATTGTCATCACGGTTTTTGCCGATAATATCAAATTCATCAAATAGCACAATCCAAATACCATTTTCAATAAAATCAAATACCTTGCGTAAATTACCCGCCGTTTCGCCCAGATATGAGGATATAATCGCATCAAAACGAATATAAACCAAAGGAATGTTCAGCACAGAACTGATGATTTGTGCTGAAAAAGTTTTGCCAGTTCCAGGCTTACCACAGAGCAAAATTTTCTGTTTATAATTAAGATTATAGGTTGCTAAAATATCTGCATCCTTAAATTCACGAATAACGCGCTCAAGCTGGGCTTTGGTTTCCTGAGATAAAATCAGGCTATCAAAATCTTGCTCAAAATGCTGAATTTCCAGCAATGGAAACCCTTTTTCGGTATCTCTGGGAACTGGCAGACTTTGCTTGAAGCGTCTTTGACTACTGGAGACAGTCGCTGATTGATACAGGGCTTTTTCTAGTTCCTTAGCAACAATCGTATGTTTTTTGCGTTTTTCCCGTTCGATATATTCCCTTGCCGTCTGCACAAAGGCTTCGTTATCTTTGTTATTAAATGACAAGAAAAGCTGTTTAATCAGTTCTGAGTTCGTCATACTGTTGCCTCCTGATCATAATTTCACCCGCACCTCACCGCTCATGAGTTTAGGTAGCAGGGTATCGCGGAGTTGGGTTAGGGTTTGTATTTGTGTTGCATTTTGTTTTAGCTTTGGAATAAATGCTTCGAGCTGATGATTTAATTTCTTAACAATAGATAATGGCGGAATTTTAATATCGTATTCTTTTATAACTGTTGCTTGTGCGCGTTGTCTACCACTTGAACCAGACATGCTGCTAATTGCCAAATTTCTAAAGTCTTTATATTTAGCAATAAGATATGAAATAAATGGGGAATATCCATCCTTCATTCGCATGACAATATATTCAGTTGAACCCCAACCTATTTGATCGTTTTGCAAGAAATCAACAAAGCATTTTTTTCCATTTTCTAAACAAGGGGTGATTCTTGCTAGTAAGGTATCACCATTTTTGAATTTCATGCCTGAATTAAATTTTCTTTGATACCATCCAGTTGGACTAAAAGATGTAGTACTAACATTACCCATCTCAAGGTATGGAGCAATCTCACCTTTTTTTAATTTATAAGTGGGGTTGAAGTCAACAATATCGTCCAACGTCCCTTCCCCCCAATCCTCCACCACCTCCTCCACAAACCACTGCCGAAACAGCGTTTCTGCCATAGCTTCAAGGGTTTTGTTCTGACGGTGGAGCAAGTCGATTTTGTCATCCAGCGAACTTAGTACGGTGGCTATGGCTTTTTGTTCTGGGAGTGTGGGGAGAGAGATAGGAATTTTTTTTAATATAGCTGCTTTTATCCCAAATACTGTAGTACCAGAAGCTCTTGATTGAAGTTTATGTTGTCCAATATCACTTTGAAAATAATATTTCAGAAAGGGATTGAAAACC
>JAUXCJ010000413.1 GCA_030618965.1 Thiomargarita sp. | reverse complement strand
TTCACCTTTATTATGAACGCCATCAAAGTGATCAAAGTCCCATTGTAAACTGCCACCAATTTTGAATTCTAAATTTCGTTTTAATTTTATTTTCTCCTTTTTTACTGTTGTTTCATCAGCTTCGTCTGCAAAAGTGGGAACTAAAAATGTGCTAAAGCAAGCAACAATAATACAACACAGTTTAAATAAATTATTCAGTTTCATGTAAAACACTCCTTTTTTGGTTCTGTCGCAAAGTTTATCAGTAAACGGGTCACTGCTATTAAATTAAGGACAAATTCGCACCGGAATACAAAGCGCAGCTTTTCGTTGCCAGTGCTGACAAAGCTGCGCTTTGTACTCCACAGCTTAACTTAATGGCAGTGCAGTAAACGGGTAGTATCTACAAAACAATAGCGCTATTAAAAATCAAAGAGTTACCTAGACGACTAGCCTAGATATAAAAACCATAATAAAATACTGTGAATGATTATTCTCAACGATTTGGCACTGGTATCACTGGTTTTTTATATGGATATTCTGGGTGATTTTAGCCTACCTCCATTGGTTTCTAGGGACTACCCGATGTTTTGAGAGGTGATGATAATCTGCCTGGTACTTTTACAACCAGTAATAGTGTCGGCATACAACTTAATTATTTTCTCTATGAAGGCGGGGGAATTCGTTCTCGCACCAAAATAGCTCAAGTTCGCCGTATTCAAACCGTTGATCACACGAACAACAACGTCGTGCAACGCAGTTACAAACTCGTCAAGCTTATTGGGGTTTACTGTCTAATATCAGTCGAGTCAAAGCCTTAAAACAAGCGGTAATTTCAAGCGAAACGGCTTTAAAAGCAACACAACAGGGTTTTGAAGTGGGTACACGTACATCAGTTGATGTTGTCAATGCTCAACGTGATTTATTACGTGCCCAGAGCGATTACTCTAGGGTTCGCTATGATTATGTGGTGAGCACTTTACTGTTGAAACAAGCCGCAGGTTCATTAAGTCAAGAAGATTTAGTGGGTATTAATAAATGGTTGCGGAACTAAAACTGATTCTAAATATGAGATTATGCCTATCTTTAAAGTTCAATGGTTCGGACAGTTTTTCAACAAATAGAAATCTTGTCATTTAGCTCCGCTTACTTCGTTGCGACGATAGGATAAATCTTGACTTATCAATCAATTAAGATTTATCCAGATTTCTCCTTTCGTCGAAACCGAAATGACAAATATAGCTTTAGTTAAAAATCAATTACTTGTAAAAACTGTCCGAACTATTGTTATTTAGGAGTTGCCTTAATGATTACACGATATTTTTATCCAATTTTCCATGTTTAATTCTATTCAACAACGTTTTTCCTCATCCGAGCGCTTATTGAGCCTGTTTCGCCAGGGATTTTCGGTGATGGACTTGGCCGAACCCCTTTTGTCGCTGGATAAGACAGCACCAAGCTCGGAAGCTCAGAAGCTGATGAGTGATGAGGAGATTACCCATTTGGGGGTGCGGCAAAATGGCCGGGTGGTGGGTTATGTGAAGATGAATGATTTGCTTAGCGACGGCGATTTGAGTAGATTCCGAGAATTTGCCCCCTCAGAATTACTTGACGATACGGCAGGATTGAACAGTGTTCTGGATTGCCTCGTACAACAGGATACCGCTTTTGTAAAAATCCTCGGGGTGGTATCCTGCGTGATCCGTCGCCGTGACTTAGAAAAACCGCCGATGCGAATGTGGCTTTATGGCATCATATCATTGATCGAGATGAATGTGACTTGGGCCGTGCAAGAACTCTACCCGAGGGATGCGTGGATTCGAATAACCGCGCCAACACGAGTTGAGAAGGCTCAGATTCTTCAAGATGAGCGAAAGCGAAGGGGACAATATGCAGATCTCTTTAGCTGTCTCCAATTTTCAGACAAATTGCGCATTCTGATAAAGGAAACACGTCACCGAGAGTTGTTACATATCAAGTCACGTAAGGAGGGGGAAAGACTCATCAAACGATTGGAAACCTTGCGTAATAATATAGCCCACGCTCAACCCATTGTGGATGATAATTGGGATGCAATAAAAACACTGAACGAAAGCATAGAGCAAATCGTTAGCGCCAAGAATGTTCGAGAATTAATACAAAAAATCCAAGAGGATATTGAGCCGCAGCACTGGGGTCGTTGAATGGGATTAATTAAAATCAATGATTTACTGGGGGGAAAGTGAAGTCGGTTAAAAATAACTTAATTACCAGTTTAAAAAAATGGTTTTGTCGCAAACTGTAAAAAGAGTTTCATTATAATATTTAATAAATAAATTCAAGTAGTTATTTTTATCAAAATAGAATTTTGAGATATTTTTCTCTAAAAAATGTCCATTTGCGACAGAACCTAATACAAATACTATGGATTAAATTCCCATCTTGAGGTACTCTATGCATACAAATTTAGAGTACCGTTGGAATCCAAAGCGGAGCTTTGTTCTTGGCTCAATCTTCTGGTTACACGAGAAAGATCTTTAGCGGTGTATGCCAATACGCCCTTACTTCAAAATTCGATATTCGGATTTCGATATTCAATATTCATTATTAATGAAGCGAAAGGAAGAAAAAATGAACATAGTACGATTTAAAAATAACACTCTAACAGCCATAACCTTTGGTCTGATCCTGAGTTTAGGTACTGGCTGCGAAACGAAGGGCCAGAGCGG
>JAUXCJ010000131.1 GCA_030618965.1 Thiomargarita sp. | reverse complement strand
TTATCAAGGTTCGGTTGCCATTACTGAGTTTATTTTAGAAAAAATCAGTCCTTTGGATGACACTTTAGCCGATTTTTTACGCCATGAAGATTTATTAGGTAAAGCTATCTTATTCTTTTTTCGAGAATTAATGCGGAAAGATGATCGGCTTTATAAAACTCAAGCTGCTTTGCAGCGCGAAAATTTATGTTTGGATGTCCAAAATCTGGAAAAAAATGTTAAAACTGCTGAAGCTAATATGAGTAAAGCTATGCAGCAACATTCAGATAATTTTCTTGAAATTGCTCGTCAAGTTCAAGCTTTGCATAAAGTTCAAGCTTCTTGGGAATCGCGTTCCTCTTTTATGTTGGATTTTCCAGTTTGGCGCGATTTTTTAAATGACAAACTTACTGAAATTGATGTCGGTGTCAAAAATAATAGTACTAAGCCTGATAAGCTGATTGCTATGCTTTCAACTGTGATGCAACAGCAAAATTTATCGTCGCAATTGAAACCTCGTGATGAGTTTACTCAGCATAATAGTAATAGTTTGAATTTGATTAAACAGGCGGTTTCGGAATTTAAACAAGTTTCTCGGAATAATCCTAATTATAGTCAAGTTTCTATGATGCTTGGTAGTGCTTTGTCTTCGACTGGGAATTTGAAAAAGGCTGAAAGTTTATTTAATGAGGTTTTGGCGAAAAGTTCGGTTAAGGCTGAAAAGGCTTTGGCGCATTTTAATTTGTTTCAGGTGCAATTACGGCAAAAGGATTATGCGCCAGCGGTGAAGCATTTGCAGGCGGCGATTGAGTTAGAGCCGCAAAATTACACTTTACACGATAATCTCAAATATCCTTTAGAACGTTTATTGGGCGCGGGAGGAATGGGTTGCGTGTTTTTGTGTAAAAATAGCAACCGTTTTATTCCGCACGAAAAAGTCGTGGTAAAATGTTTTTGGGAAAATCTAAAAGGTAGTATTAAAGAACCTTTTGCTATGCGTGAGGTTGCAGGGGATTATATTCCGGAGCCGTTAGATTTTGGTTATGTGGATTATTTTGCTCAAAGTCGGGCTTTTTTTGTAAGCCAATATATTGATGGAGCGATAGATGGCGAAATTTGGTTAGAAAAATACGGCAAAATGGAGTTAAAAACGGCTTTAAATGTCGGTTTACAAATTGCGAAGGTATTGGTGAAAGCGCATAAAAATGGAATTTATCATCTGGATTTAAAACCAGCTAATATTTTGTTAAAACCAGCAGATACTGGAATTATGGTCAAAATTATTAATTTTGGCTTATCCCAAGTTGCGCCATCTTTGAAATCTGAAATTTCGACTCAGCCTAAGAGTTTAACCGTTTTTGGGCAAGCAGTGTTTGGTATTTATGATTATGCACCGCCAGAACAGCAAGGGATGAAGCTTTCTGGTGATGCAAGTGCAAAAAGTGATGTTTTTGCTTTTGGGGCGACTTTGTATAGGTTTTTGACTGGTTTGAATCCGCGACGCTTTTCTGAACTGAAATTGCCAGAGGTTTGGGCGTTACGAAAGTTATTATTTGATTGTGTTAAGGAAAATCCTTCACAGCGTCCAAGTTCGTTGGAACTGTTGAAGAAATTAGAAGAAATAATAATAGCTAGTCAAAATGGTAAATGTTTCCAGTTCGAGGTTGTTACTGTAAATGCTCAAGGAAAAATCGTTAATCGTAGTAAAAAACAGGCGAACTATGAGACTGAGGATTTACCCAATGGTGTGACTTTGGATATGGTGTCTATTCCAAAAGGGACTTTAAAAAAGAGTGAACATAAATTCACAATCAGCCCTTTTTATATAGGTAAATATCCAGTCACGCAAGCGCAATGGCAGGCGGTTATGGAGAATAATCCATCTTCTTTTACAGGAAGAAATCGTCCTGTTGAAAATGTTTCTTGGTTTGATGTGGTGGAATTTTGTAAGAAGTTGTCCGATATGACGGGGAAAAATTATCGTTTACCTACTGAGGCGGAGTGGGAGTATGCTTGTCGTGCTGGTACTACTACGCCGTTTTATTTTGGGGAGACTATTACTACTGATTTGGTTAATTATAATGGTGATTATCCTCATGGCGATGCACCAAAGGGTGTTTATCGTGAACAAACAACTGATGTGGGTAGTTTTCCACCTAATGCTTTTGGTTTATATGATATGCACGGCAATGTATGGGAGTGGACTTGTTATGAATATCATGATGAGTATCAAGGCGATGAAAATACCAGCAAAAGTAATGCCAGCCTTTTCGGCCTGCGCGGTGGTTCGTGGGGCGACTACGCTGGGGGGGCGCGGGCGGCGTACCGTGGCGGGAACGGGCCGTCGGAGAGCTACGGGCACAACGGTTTCCGGCTCTCCAGGACACCTTAACCTTGGCTTTTGGTGCTTGGACGCTTGGAAGGGAGGGGATGCAAGGGGCACTGCCATTAAGTTAAGCTGTGGAGTACAAAGCGCAGCTTTGTCAGCACTGGCAACGACAAAGCTGCGCTTTGTACTCCACTAAAATCCGGGACGCTGGCGCGTCCAGACTGGTTCCCACGCTGGCGCGTGGGAACCAGAAAAATAACTACAAGGATTGCTTTTAATAAAGGATAAAACCCATTTCTAGTTAGATTTTGCCTTATCCATTTTTAAATATAATCCTTGTAGTTAGTTGTTTTTTTTCGGAATCAGAGAAAGGATTAATTATTTTGCCCGCTGCCAAAGCTAAAGCTTTGGACTCCAAAATGATTATAAAATCAAACACTTGATTTTTCTCAAATTATAATAACACATTATGAACAGTTTATTAGCTCCTCTAAAAGCCTTAAGTTTTCTTGGTAGGCAGCCAATTACACTGCCGATTGAACCGCGCCCTGCTGCACCAAATTATCGTGGATTTCATGTCAATGATTGGGAAAAATGTATCGGTTGTGGCACTTGCGTTAGCATTTGTGATAATTACGCCATTCGTATGGTGGATATTAAGGAGTTGCCTAGTGATCCCATTAAGGGTATTAAAGCGCGTCGCCCCGCCATTGATTATGGGCGTTGTTGTTGGTGTGCCTTATGTGTCGATGTCTGCCCGACAGGTTCACTGGCATTATCACGGGAATATGTGCATGTAGATCTTGATTTAAATACGTTTTTTATTCTTCCTGATGAAAAAGGGATGCACGGTTTAGGTTTTGCCACAGGATGGGCAAAGTCTGCCGATTCTGATTTACTTGATTTAAAAAGTCAATCTATGCCCGAACTGACGGCAGAAGAGCGGCAGGATTCTTTTGTTGAAATTGTGCAAGGCTTTGACGATCAAAGGGCTTTGTTGGAAGCTTCGCGCTGTATTCAATGTGGCATGTGCCACGAAGCCTGTCCGACAAATATGCATGCACCAGAATATATCCGTGCGATATGGGCTGGCGATATGGAAGAAGCCGTGAGACAGATTTATCGGACTAATCCATTAGCTAATGTTTGTGGGCGTGTTTGTACACATCGCTGCGAAACTGCTTGCTCAATTGGAGTACGTGGAGAACCGATCAGTATCCGTTGGCTCAAACGCTATGCTATGGATAAGGTGTCAGAGGAGCGCATTCAAGAAATTGCCGCTGAAGGCTGTAAAAGCAGTCATAGTGGCAAAAAGGTGGCTATTATTGGTTCAGGACCAGCCGGTTTGACTATTGCCTACGATTTAGCGCGTCAGGGTCATGCGGTGACTATTTTTGAGGCACTACAGCAACCGGGTGGTATGATGCGCTATGGTATTCCTGAATATCGCTTGCCTTATGATAAGCTTGATCAGGATATTAAGGTGATTCAGTCAATGGGTGTTGAGATTCGCTGTAATGTTCGTATCGGTCAAGATATAACGATGGCAGATTTAGAAAAGGATTATGAGGCGACATTGATTGCTATTGGCTTACATGTTGGACGTTCGACACGAATACCCAATGCCAATCATCCTCAAGTTTATTCTGCCATTGATTTATTGCGGCGAATTACGGCGAAAGAGACATTTGAAGTTTCAAAGCGGATTGTTGTCATTGGTGGCGGTAACGTCGCTTTTGATATTGCCCGCAGTCTAGCTCGCTTGCAACGTAATACTTTTGGAGAAGTGAATGTTGTGATAACGGCTTTGGAGAGCAGTGATAAGATGCTGGCTGATCCGGTTGAAATCAAAGAAGCCGATGAAGAGGGACTTCAACTTTTTACCAGTCGGGGCCCACGTTCTTGCATTGTTAAAGATGATCATTTAACTGCATTAGAAACAGTAGCTTGTATTTCAATATTTGATGAACAAGGCCGTTTTCATCCCAAATATGACGATAAGGATGTGATAGAGCACGAAACTGATATGATTGTAGAAGCCATAGGACAATCTTCAGAATTAGATTGCTTGGGTGATGCACTGACTGAAGAATTGGAATGGGATAATCGAGGCCGTCCAATCATTGATAAAGGCGGGCGTACATCAGTCGCATGGCTCTGGGCTGCTGGGGATATGGTAGAAGGCCCAGATGTGATTCATGCCATTGCGGCAGGGCATCGCGTCGCGGAAAGTATTCATCAATCTTTGATCTCGAGGTAAGGTTTTATGACATCTGTACCTGAAGGAGAAAGCTATCATTTGCTCAAGGAAAAAGCCACTCTAGGCGATATTTTAGAAACTGCCTGTGATTTTGAGCAAGCCGCCTTTAATTTCTATAGTGAACTTCAAAATAAAGTCAGTAAACCCCTGCGTCTCTTAGTACAAGATTTAGCCGAGGAGGAGAAAAGACATTTTGACTTATTCCAAGAACTGAAAAATAATCCTGAAGTATCGGAACAGATAGGGCAGCTTATTAAAAAACCAGCGAGTGATCATCGCTTTTCCGACTATATCTTATTACCTAAACTGGATGAAGTCATAGATGATCAGGCAGTTCTCCAATATGCGTTAGGACGTGAACAAGCAGCGATGGAGCAATATAGTAGCCTAGCTGAAGAAACCCCCAGCGGCCAGATTCAGGATTTATTTCGCTATCTAGCCAATGAGGAATTGGAACATAAGAAGGAACTGGAAAAGCGGTATTATGAATTAGTTCATAGTGGGGGAGTGTAAACGCAATAAATATTTTGGCCCAAACCTCAGAGGTTTCCAAAACCTCTGAGGTTTTTAGTAGAGCGTGACGTTTTTCTGAAAGTCTCTATCAGAATTTAAAGGGCATATCTGCACCATTCAGATTCAGTTTCTTATCTTTGAACTTGGCAACTAAACTATAATTACCATCGCCACTATCAACTAACAAATTCATCCCAACAAACATTTGAATTTGTTGTTGAGCAGCTTGTTTT
>JAUXCJ010000055.1 GCA_030618965.1 Thiomargarita sp. | reverse complement strand
GCTGATTTAAGCGTTAGGTTTTCCAGATTGTATCAAGTTGTTCACTTGCACGAAGATTTTTGTCTGATGTAACAAGTTGTTGATTGAGGAAGAATAGAAAAAATGGAGTCCGGGAGTTAACTAAACGCCGGTTTACCCTGACACACTATAAATTAAACTTTTTGGATACAAACATGTACGCAGTAGAATTTGAAACTGATATTTCAGGAAATACAGTACAAATCCCAGCACACTTATTAAACCGAGTGGCAACACATAAGCATGTGAAAATCATTTTGCTTTTACCAGAAGAAGTTGATTATACTCATAAAATTAATTTAAAAAATGTTGGAAATTGGAAAAAGTTGTTCATCTCTCCCATTATTAGATGACAGGATACCAAATGATATTCTTGGTTATGATAATAATGGGATGCCAACGTAAATGGTCATTGATTCTTCCGTTTTGATAGCTATTCTTGAATCCGAGTCAGAGGCCAAGCAATTAGCTGAAGCCATTGAGCAAGATCAAGTACGTCTTATTTCAGCAGTTTCAGTTGTGGAAACAACCATTGTTATTGAAAATAGGCGTGGTAGTGACGGTGTGAAAGCACTTAATTTACTTATGGATAAAATTGCAATTGAGGTTATTCCGGTTACGGCAGAACATGCTACTACAGCTTGTCAAGCATATCGTGATTTTGGAAAGGGTAGACATCCAGCAAAACTTAATTTTGGGGATTGTTTTTCCTATGCTGCTGCTAAATTGCGCCATGAACCACTACTATTCAAAGGAAATGATTTTAATCAAACAGATATTGACTGCTGTATTCAGTGGATTAAAAAAACATAACCAAACCATCCACTTGACCGTTTTCAGCTACGCTCCAAACGGCAAGTGATGGTAATCGTTAGGTCAAGAAAATAGAGGTGAAAGATGAATTTTCCAGAATTAAAACGCATTACAATAGATCCAAATGTAATGGGAGGAAAACCCTGTATCCGTGGAATAAGAGTGACTGTGGGAACTATCACCGGATTGCTATCTACAGGTATAACAATAGAAGAGTTACTAAATCTTTATCCATATATTGAAAAAGACGATGTTTATACAGCATTAGCGTATGCTTCTTGGAGAGCAGAAGAATATGAATTAGAATTAGAGACCGCATGAAAATTCTTCCAGACATGAATACCAATATGGGAGAAATTTCTCAATGATACCGGTTATGATTCAGTTCACTGGAGTAAAGTTGGAGATATTCGTGCCAAAGACCCAGTTATCATGGATTGGGCACGGATAAATGAATATATAGTATTTACTCATGATCTTGATCGTGGTGCATTACTCTATTCGACAAACGCTAAAGTACCAAGTGTCATTCAGCTAAGAATGGTTAATATCTTGCCTTCAGAAGCGGGAACGATTGTACTTGAAGTATTGAAAACCGGAATGAAAGAACTAAACGAAGGTGCATTGATAACAATCAGTTCAAAACGACATCGAATAAATATATTACCATTCCAAAAAAATACCTAAATTAAGAAAGCAGCTCAAATTCAAAAACAAAAAGCCTAACAATGCGCTGAAGCCGACGCGAAAAATACCGCGCGGCTTAGCCGTTATAAGAAAAATTATGCAAACTCCCCCAAAAAATTATTTTATCCGTTTATTAGCAGCGATTTTTGGCTTATTTATAGTCAGTTTATCAGCTCAGGCTTTGAATACTACTACTCTACCCTTAGTGACTTTTGGCAATGATGCGAGTCCTAACGATGGTGACGATAATTTTAGCCAGATTATATTTTTTAAAATACCCAAATCCATTAAAAAGCCACTCTATGTGCGAATTTTTGACCCCGATTGTGGAGGTGCATGGGATGAGTTGGGTTCCTGGAATAAGTCTGAGGAATCTGTTGGTAATTGGAATACTCGTACCCGTTTTAGTTTGTATGGTGGTAGTGGTAAGCTAATAATTTCAAAGTCTTTTGAAACTGATTCTTTGACTGATAATCATTGGTACACTTTAGCCAAAATAATTCCTCAAAATGGAAAAAAAGTTGGTGATTATTATCTTTTCAAATTATTGGTACAGGGTGAAAAAGGTAATGATGGTAATGTATTTGATGTGATAGTTAGTAGTTCTAAGCTAAATGAAAAACCAGTCGGTGTTAAGCTCTTTAGTTATGCTCCCACAGTATCTATTCCTAAGAAACAGAGTGCTTTTCCCGAATTTCGTTTTTTGATTCCAAGCAATACCCAAACTTTGTATATTCGTAATTTTGATTTAGATCGAGCTTCATTTTGGTTTGAAACGCCATTTGGTTCTCATTTGCCGCTAAAAGCTTCTAATCAAGGTAAATGGGTAGAAGAAAAATTGTCAGTCACACCAGCACCAACTCAGGAACTGGCGGCTTTAATTGTTAAAAGCCTAACCCGCAGTTCCAATACTTTGATTCTCTCGGTTCAAGATCAAAATAAAGTGCCTCTATCTATAGAATTACCTATTCGTTTAGTTCATCACAATAAACTCCCTATACCATTAGTAAAGACTGAATTTTTATCGGATTGTTATTCTGTGGTTTTTGATGGTTCTTTGTCACAAGATAAAGATGGGCGCGTGTCCAAGTATTTATGGGATTTTGGTGATGGTAAAAGTGCTAAAGGGGTACGGGTGATTCATAAATATAAAGAATTAGGTACTTACTCCTATCAATTGACAGTGCAAGATAATTCTACAAATGTGGCTAATCGGAGTAGAAAAAAATTCCAGTTGGTGCTTAATAAATCACCGATTGCTGACTTAGGTGGAGATAGTACCGTGATGGGTATGCCAGCAGAAAAATTACATTTTAGCGCGGCTAATTCTACTGACGCAGATGGTGAAATCAAGCGGTTTTTCTGGGATTTTGGTGATGGAAAAACAGCTACTGGAATCAATGTTAGCCATACGTATCAACATCCGGGCTTGTATCAACTCCATTTGCGAGTGGAAGATGATTCTTCAAGTCCCTGTAACTTTGCTACAAGTACCCGTAAAGTCTGGATTAATACAGCACCTATTGTAGATGCAGGTGCAAATAAACGTGCTGCGATACTTGAAGATGTGCATTTTAATGACAGCGTCAGTTTTGACACTGATGGCAATATTATTCAATATCAGTGGGATTTTGGTGATGGTAGCCAAGCTACTGGCAAAATAGTTAGTCATAAGTATCAAAAAGATGGCAATTATAAAGTCACATTAACTGTTACAGATAATGCCAAGCTCGTAAATAGCAGTACTTCAGATTATTTAACCGTCGCAGTGAATCATGTTCCAGAAGCTATCGCTAGTGTTAATACAAACAGGGCAGCTAGGAAAGAAAGCTTATATTTTAGTGGTATCGATTCTTTTGATCCAGATGGTAAGATTGTTGATTGGTTTTGGGATTTTGGTGATGGGAATAAGGGCAAAGGCAGTAAAATTGAACATACTTATACTGATTCTGGCACTTATACTGTTAAGCTTACGGTTAAAGATGATTCTGGTACCAGCAGTGATCTTAGTAGCACCAAATTTCAAGTAGTGATTAATAAACCACCGATTGCTAAGGCAGGTGAAGACCAGCTTCTCACTGTCAGTGAAATACATTTTGATGGTAGTCAGTCATACGATCCAGACGGTTCAATCACGGCTTGGCACTGGAATTTTGGCGATGGACAACAGGGTACAGGGGTTCGGACAAGCCATATTTATCGCTATCCCGGAATTTATCCAGTTACATTAACTGTTACTGATGATTCAGGTACTTCCAGTCAATATCATAGTGACAGTTTAGAAGTTACGATTAATGCTAAACCAGTTGCTGATGCTGGCCCGGATCGTTTGGTAATACCAGAAGAAATTATCCCTTTTAATGCTCAAAGTTCCTTTGATGGTGACGGAAAAATTGTCAATTGGCACTGGGATTTTGGCAATGGTGATAGCAGCGACAAAGAAAATCCCTTCTATGCTTTTAAACAACCTGGAGTTTATCGGGTGCAATTGCGAGTCGCTGATGATACTGGTCATAGTCAAGCAATTAGTTTTGATGAAGCCATCATTACAGTTAATGCTCTACCGATTGCACGGGCAGGCGTGGATATTCATACCGTCCCGAATGAACTGGTAGAACTAGATGCGGTTGGATCTTATGATCCAGACGGTAAGATTAAAAGTTATCAGTGGTTTTTCAGTGACGGCGAAAGTTCTGCAAATACACGCAAAATCAAGCGTAGTTTTACTAAACCTGGTATTTACACGGCTAAACTACAAATTACAGACAATAGCGGAGCTAGCAATTCACAAGCAGAAGATAGCTTAACTATTTATGTTAATCATCAACCTGTGGCGCAAATAGGCAAAGAAATAGCTAAACAAAGACAAAGCTGTTCACACATTCTTTCATTTGATGCCTCAAACTCTTCCGATGCCGATGGTGATCCATTGCATTACCGTTGGGATTTTGGTGACGGTACACCCATACAATCAGGTGTTATAGTGAATCACACTTATATTAAAGCTGGCAAATATCCTGTCACATTGGAAGTCGATGATGGTACAGGTTTAGCAAACGCTACTCATATCACTTCTCAAGAACTGATTATTAACCATCCCCCTGTTGCTAATGCTGGAAAAAATCGACAATCCTGTGCAGGTGAAGTGGTTTTATTAGATGCTAGTCAATCCTATGATCCTGATGGCGGTAAGCTAAAATATTCATGGAATTTGGACGGAATGAGCTTGGATGGTTTAAATCCTATTTATACTTTTAAAAAGGCTGGTATTTATCCCATAAAATTAACAGTTGAAGATGATTCAGGTTTACAGTGTAATACAGATAGCACTCAGTTTCTGGTAAAGATTGCCGAAGCACCCATTGCGAATGCCGGCAAGGATCAAACTGTTTGCACACATACACCAGTTTATTTTGATGGTCGTGGTTCATACGATTCCGATGGGGTAGTCAATGCCTATGATTGGGATTTTGGCGACAACAGCAAGACGGGTGGTGCAACCCCAACTCATTTATACGAATCGCCGGGGATATACACTGTTAATTTGACGATTACAGGCGATAAATACGGAACTTGTGCCAATGTTCACAGTGACAATTTAATTGTTAAAGTTATTGCTGCACCAACAGCTATTCTGTCAGCACCGCGTGAAATTCCAGTTGGAGAAACAACTAAGTTTTCTGCCACTCAGTCAGGCACAAGGCCGATTAGTCAAAGGTTATGGGATTTTGGTGATGGTCAATATGATGAAGGCGAAGTGGTTGAACATCGCTATACAAAACCAGGGGTTTATCTTCTGAAACTAACGCTTAAAGATAAGTCACAAAATCTGTGTAATCAGTCTGTTATACAACAACAAATCACTGTTAATGCGCCACCAGTAGCAGTAGCGGGTGAAAACCAACAAGTCTTATTGAATCAGGTAGTATTTTTTGATGCCTCAGCGTCAAGTGATCCAGATGGCGTATTAAGCGACTATCAATGGGATTTTGGCGATGGGCAAACTGGTAGCGGTTATCAGGTTCGTCATCAATACAATAAAGCCGGTCTTTACACAGTGAAATTACGTGTCAAAGATAATCTTGATTTGAGTAACAGTTATAACGAGGATACTTTGCAGGTTCAAGTTTATGCTCCGCCTAAAGTCGCTATTCAATTATCAAAACCAGCTTATTGTGTTGGTGAATCAGTCATATTTGATACGATTAGTTCAGAAACTCGGATTAAACGCTGGCAATGGTATTTTGGTGATGGAGAAACTGCTAAAGGAAAAAAAGTGACTCACACTTATAGCGGCCCGGGTCTTTATACAAGCAGGCTAGAAATTGATGATGGCAGTTCACTGACAAATAAAAATCAGCTAGTTCGTATTAATCAACCGCCACAAGCAGAGATCAGAGCCAAGCAACAAGTGTGTCTTGGTGAAAAAGTCACATTTGATGCGAGTAGTTCCTATGATCCTGATGGTCATATCAGTGCTTACCAATGGCAATTTGGGGAAAATGACCAAGGCAAAGGTAAAAAAGTAAGCCATATATTCAAACAAACCGGTTTACACAAAATAACATTACAGATTCGTGATAACTCCGGTAGCATTTGCCAAACAGCAACCAGTGTGAGGAATATCAAAGTCAATAACCCACCTGTTGCAGAAATAAAACTGTCAGATGAACCATTTTTCAGTGGTGGAGCCCATGATGCTATTTTGTTTGATGCCAGCAATTCAATAGATGTAGATGCTGACAAGCTAAAATATACCTGGCATTTTGGTGATGGCAACCGAGCTAATGGTAAGCAAGTATTTCATGCCTACAACAAACCAGGAAATTACACTGTACGTCTACAGGTACAAGACGACAGCGGCACAGATTGCGATAGTAACTGGGATAAACGTATGATACATGTTATAAAAAGATAGAAACTAACAGTGCAGGAAAGTGACAAATTTGCTCAGTTCCTACAAAATTATCTTGATATATGACATTAAACCCTTATAATTGGGTGTCATAAATATCTTACTATTTTACTCAACAATTAATCGTATAAATAAATTATGCAAATTGAAGTCAACGGACAAACAATAGAAACCGATCCTCAAGGTTATTTAGTAAACCTATCAGATTGGAGCGAAGATTTAGCCAAGGCACTTGCTCAAAAAGATGAACTGGAACTCACAGAGGAGCATTGGGAAGTTATTAAAATGATACGGCACTATTACCATGAGCATGGCACTGCGCCTGCTATGCGAAAGCTTACTAAAGTCGCCCAAAAGGAACTAGGTGCTGACAAAGGTAATAGCAAATACCTATATGGATTATTTCCTTATG
>JAUXCJ010000163.1 GCA_030618965.1 Thiomargarita sp. | reverse complement strand
TCCGGTTTTTGGAGAAATAACATCTTTAGCTAATATTTGACCTAATAATAAAGAAATTAAACGCCCTTCTTGATACTCAATTGGAATCGGGACAACACGAAGTTTTGCTTCCTCCAAGACTTCTATATCTTTTTCCTCAATGCGTTGCCCTGCTGTGACAACCAACTCATCATTTTTAGGATTTATAATATCAAAATTGCTGATTTGACCAGAAAGTGTTTTCAAATCTAATTCCCAGACAAAATCATTTCTGACTCTTTTGATATGTTGAAATTCAAAGAAAAGCGCAAGCATTTCCTCATTACTATAATTTAAAGCTCGCAGCAAAATAGTCGCGGGTAACTTGCGCCGTCTATCAATTCGTACAAACAGACAATCCTTATGATCAAATTCAAAATCTAACCAAGAACCGCGATAAGGTATAATCCGTGCCGAAAACAATCTTTTTCCAGAAGAATGCGTTTTGCCTTTATCATGATCAAAAAAGACCCCGGGAGAACGATGCAATTGAGAAACAACAACCCGTTCAGTTCCATTAATAACCACAGTACCATTATCAGTCATCAAAGGAATCTCACCGAGATAAACCTCATTTTCCTTAATGTCCTTAACTGTTTTATTTTTAGACTCCTTAGAATAAAGCACCAAACGCAACTTAACTTTTAAAGCCGTAGCATAAGTCATCCCCCGCTGCTGACACTCTTTAACATCAAAATCAGGTTCACTAAGACGATAACTCACATATTCAAGCACCGCATAACCCGACAAACTTTCAATTGGAAACACAGACTTAAAAGCCGCATGTAATCCAATATCAGCACGCTGATCAGCAGACAAATATTTTTGTAAAAAGCTCTTATAGGAATCTACTTGGATAGCCAGCAAATGAGGCACATCTAAAATACTGGGCTGCTTACCAAAATCTTTACGAAGACGTTTTTTTTCAGTAAAAGAATAAATCATAATTAATCGGAAAGGAAAATAATGAATGGAAATTGAAGTCTAAAACCTAATTCTAAATCCCAACAGGTTTTAGAAACCTGTCAGGTCTAACGAATACCTACTTAATCTCAGCAGAAGCACCAACTTCTTCAAGGTCTTTCTTAATTTTTTCAGCTTCTTCTTTCGGCAAAGCTTCCTTAACAACAGAAGGAGCAGATTCGACTAAAGTTTTGGCTTCTTTCAAACCCAATCCAGTTATAGCGCGAATAGCTTTAATTACTTGCACTTTCTTTTCACCAAAACTGCTTAAATGAACTGCAAATTCGGTTTGTTCTTCTTTCGCAGAATCGCCTTCATCTCCAGTAGTTGGAGCGGTTGGAGCAGCCACAGCCGCAGCCGAAACCCCAAACTTATCTTCCATCGCTTTAACCAGGTCCACGACTTCCATCACTGTCATATTGGAAATAGCATCTAAAATATCTTCTTTGGCGATTGCCATGTTCTTTTCTCTCTTCAGTTATTAATCTTGTTGATTTTGTTTATCACCCACAGCAGCTAAAGTGCGTACTAACTGAGCGTGTGGTTCAGCAATAGTGCGAACCATCTGAGTAATAGGTGCTTGCATCACGGACATAAGTAAACTGATCGATTCCAAATAAGTCGGTAATTTTGCCACTTTACCCAATGCAGAAGCTTCCAACAACTGCTTACCTAAGCCAATGCCTTTAACGACTAACTTATCCTGTGATTTACCAAAATCATTCAGAACTTTTGCCGCAGCACTTGGCTCCTCACTTGAAAAAGCCAACAAAATTGGCCCCACCAGAATCTCTCTTAAACATTCAAAATCCGTGTTTGAAACCGCACGCCGTGCCAATGTATTTCTGACCACACGCAAAGAAACCCCAGCCTCACGAGCTTTCTTGCGTAACTCAGTCATTTCGTCCACAGACATACCGCGATACTCAGCAACAATAGCCGACGAGGCACTATTAGCAAGCTCGTTCACGCTGGCAACAATAGCTTGCTTATCTTCAAGCTTCAGCGGCATTAACAATCTCCTTCTTGAAAATAGATAAATAAAAAGGTCAAAACCAACAAAAGGTCTTGCCATCTGCGTAGGATTTATAGACACCTACGGTCTTTGATACAGGAGTGCAAGCTTACCTTGCACTCCCCATGCACACCCATTTATCACAAACTACTTGGATCAATAACTAACCCTGGCCCCATGGTTGTCGAAACCGTGATCTTCTTCAAATAAATTCCTTTTGAGGTACTAGGCTTAGCTTTTTGTAAATCACTAATAAGCACCTGTAAATTCTCGCGTAAGGCCTCACTCGAAAAAGAAATCTTACCGATAGTACAATGAATAATACCAGCCTTATCGGTGCGATAACGCACCTGCCCGGCTTTAGCATTTTTAACTGCTGTCGCCACATCGGCTGTCACAGTACCTACTTTAGGATTAGGCATTAAACCACGCGGCCCAAGAATCTTCCCAAGCGTTCCTACAACCCGCATGGTATCAGGGGATGCAATCACTACATCAAAATCAAGAAAACCTTTTTTAATCTGATCCGCTAATTCTTCAAAACCAACAATATCAGCCCCTGCTTCTTCAGCTAAGCTCACATTTGCACCTTGAGTAAATACGGCAACCCGTATTTTCTTTCCAGTTCCATGCGGTAAGACTGTAGAAGATCGCACCATTTGGTCCGACTTACGAGGGTCAATACCCAAATTAATACTGGCATCTACAGACTCTACAAACTTAGCTGCTGGAACGGACTTCAATTGTTCCATAGCCTCAGTAATAGAATAATTTTTTCCCAGAGTTATTAATTCTTTAATTGCTTTTTCGCGTTTTGTATGTTTAGCCATTACACAACTCCCTCTACTTCTATTCCCATACTACGCGCACTACCTGCAATAGTACGCACCGCAGCATCCATATTTGCCGCCGTCAAATCCGGCATTTTTGTACTTGCTATTTCCTCAACTTGAGCGCGTGTAATTTTACCTACCTTATGCGTATGTGGTGTTTTGCTACCACTCTTAAGACCAGCTGCTTTTTTTAATAAAATCGAAGCCGGTGGCGTTTTTATAATAAAAGTAAAGCTCTTATCAGAATAAGCCGTAATCACAACAGGCGTAGGCATACCCTGCTCTAACTGTTGTGTTTGAGCATTAAAAGTCTTACAAAATTCCATAATATTAAGACCATGCTGACCTAATGCTGGACCAACAGGCGGACTTGGATTAGCTTGTCCGGCTTTAACTTGTAATTTAATATAGGCGGTGACTTTCTTTGCCATGAAAAAAAAATCCTTAAATGAATGGAGCTAGGGGAAAGGAATCAGGGGATAAAAATAAAAACTAAAAAATTCTGGAGTGCAAGCTACCCTTGCACTATTCTTTCTCTACCTGTCCAAATTCCAGTTCGACAGGAGTAGGACGTCCCAATATCTGTACAGCAACATGCAACCGGTTTTTATCGTAATTGATTTCCTCAACTACACCATTAAAATCGGTAAACGGACCATCAATCACCCGCACCACCTCCCCAACTTCAAATAACACCTTGGGACGTGGTTTTTCTATACCCTCTTGAACACGTTGCAATATAATATTAGCTTCTTTCTCAGATATAGGCGCGGGTCGTTCCTTTGTGCCACCTATAAAACACAAAACTTTAGGCACATCCTTGACTAAATGCCAAATATCATCCCGTAAAGAAAGTGGCTCACCATCCTTAGCTTTACATTCTGAATCAACACCATCCATGTCCATTTGCACAAGCACATAACCTGGAAACAACCGACGATCACTCTTACGTTTCTTTCCGGCACGCATTTCAACAATTTCCTCAGTAGGAACTAAAACCTCTCCAAAACATTCTCGGACAGCCTCGCGTGATCGCCCAATTCGTTCCTCAAGAGAACGCTTAACGATTTTTTCATAGCCAGAATAAGCTTGCACAACATACCAGCGCAAGGCCATGACTTATGCTCCTTGACCGGTAAATAAACGAACTAACCAAAATAAAATACTATCCACGCCCCAAATAATAAAAGCGACCAACACAACCATGAGCATAACCACACCAGTCATCTTGAGCGTCTCTTCTCTTGTTGGCCAAACAACCCTACGAACTTCTAAATTGGTTTCTTTTAGAAAACTAACAGTGGATTGGCCTTTTAGAGTAGTTGAAGCAATATAAGTGGAGATTCCTATCACTGCGAGTAAACTGATAACCCGCATAAGTAAAGAATATTCGGCAAAATAGTAGAATCCAATGATGCCAGCACTCAGCAATAATCCCACGAATGCCCATTTTAAACTATCGAATTTAGAAGAGGCTGTGGCACCTGTTTTTGTACTCATTATCTTCCTATAAAAAATGGCAGGACAGGAGAGAATCGAACTCCCAACCTCGTCGTTTGGAGCGACGCGCTCTGCCAATTGAGCTACTGTCCTTTATACTGTCCCGGCTGCTGTAGGGGCAACGATGCCGCCCCTACATGCCAGATTATTCAATCACTTTTGAAACAACCCCGGCACCAACTGTTCGTCCACCTTCACGAATAGCAAAACGTACACCTTGTTCCATCGCTATCGGTGCAATCAATGTCACATCCATCTTAACATTATCACCTGGCATAACCATTTCTATGCCTTCAGGCAACTCACAACTACCGGTTACATCTGTGGTACGAAAATAAAATTGTGGACGATAGCCATTAAAAAATGGAGTATGCCGCCCACCTTCTTCTTTCGATAAAACATAAACTTCACATTCAAAGTGCGTATGTGGAGTAATAGAACCAGGTTTGGCCAGCACCTGACCACGTTCTACTTCGGTGCGCTTAGTTCCGCGTAATAAAACCCCGACATTATCACC
>JAUXCJ010000266.1 GCA_030618965.1 Thiomargarita sp. | reverse complement strand
GGAGGTTTTGGCGAAATGAAATTTCTATTAGACACACATATATGGCTATGGAGTCTGTTAGAAGTTGCCAAATTAGGAGAAAAGGTGATTGAGGTTTTGCAAAATCCTAAAAATGAGCTTTTTATTTCTCCGATCAGTATCTGGGAGACTTTACTTTTAGCAGAAAAGCAAAAAATTAAACTGAATCTATCTGCTCAAGAATGGATAGCGGAAGCATTAAAACTGAGTCCAGTGCAAGAAATTCCATTATCAAATGCTATTGCTATCAAAAGTCGGTTAATTGTTCTACCCCATCAAGACCCTGCTGATCGTTTTATTGCCGCAACAGCTTGGGAACATGATCTTATATTAATCACGGTGGATAAAAACCTCAGAAAATCCACTCAGATCAAGATTCTTTAATCTACTACGCACCTGCATAATTCTATTCCTAATAAGTTCACCGGCTCGGGGGAACATCGAACTGGTGTTGGCTATAGTAGTCCTATTTCATTTGTGGATAGCAAGACCTCCGAGGTTTTCAAAACCTCGGAGGTCTGAATTTACAACTTATTTAGGATTCCTATAGGGAATAGCTTAATCTGAATTATTTTTGCTCCGTGTTTGGGAAAGGATTCCTTTTATACGGATTAATGTAAACTGCATAACATGCCGAAAAAAGACTTTTTTCATGAAACGGTCGGTTTCAATCGTCACAATATTAGACTTTTAAATAAAATAATCATTCATATCTATTTTAGTCGAGTGACTCAAAAAAGCGTTTTTTGTAAAACCCTTATGTCACTTGACATTATATCTATAAAAAAGTGTCCTAACCATTGATATTGAAAATCAAGCCATTATATTATTTTATAGGCTTATAGCCTAGGCATTGAGCTTATCGGATCGGGTTCAATGCTCTCCTTGTCATGACCTAATTTAGAGGATATATCATGAGCAAAATCGCAGTTAAGCAACTAAAGGTGTTTCTGACCGTCACCGCTCTTTGCCTGTTCTCAGTTTCTGCATTCGCGAGCAACTGGGATTGGACAGAAAACTTTGGTCAAGTAAAACGGCTTTATCCAACCAGTGGCAAAACCTTCTTCCAGTTGACACGAGGGAAAACCGCTATGAATCCAAAGAATGGTTACTATTATATTCCGACTTCACACTCAAACTATCATGCACTAGTCGATCTCTTGTATTTGGCAGGGGAGCATAGTTGGAAACTACATGCCCGTACCAAACCAGGACTTAATTCTAACGGGCATGCAGAAGTTATCTACTTGGTCGTTGATTACTAAAGCCTAACAAACGCAGCCATCAGCCAACCACCCGCAAACCCGCCGCTCGGCTGATGGCTGCGTTAAGCAAATCCAAATTTATCCAAACTACGAGCCACATCACCAACACTACGTCTACAAGCAATAAAAGGAATTTTTTGCGCCTTAGCCTGTTTTCTAAAATTGTGCATTACATTGTGACCAACAAAATCAGTAAATAAAATCATTAACTTAGCATGAGACATACCAACAACCATTCCACCTTGAGCTTTAGAATGACGGCCACTAATATGTTTTAACTTAGAAAAACCACGCGCTTTCAATAATTGCTCAATATTACCCAAACGATCTGCACCTATAAGAATAGCCATATATTGAATCCTTGATTTGCATTAAAATTAATCTTGCACCTATTGTAATGCAAATGAGAATCAATATCAACTACTTTATAAGAACTTAACTTTCCTTTGCAAATAACGACAAAGTTTCAGGTACGACAACCTCTGTTTCACCCCTTGCCAGAGCTATTGCAGATTGCCGTCTCAAAGCAAATTCTTCCGCCTCTTCTGGATCTTCAAAAGCATTGCGCTCTAAAGACTTTTCAAGTGCATCATAAAGTCCGGCGCGGCGTGCCATTGTCCGATGTTGTTGCTCAATATGCAACATAGAACGAATCAATTGAAAATGGACACCTTCCTGATCACCTTCTCCTTTGCAAATATCTTTTAAAAGCTCAATATCTTCAGGTTGAAAAACTTGATTATCATCAATACGTTTACCTGGATAAGGTTTATCCATAACGCGCTCATATATCTTTGGTAAAGTATCCTCAATTTCATGTTTTTCCATCACCCAAATTCGGCGAATTTCTTCCAAATCATCAAGCGTAATCAGTTCAAGATTTCTAACAGTGGCAGGGCCTTCTTTTTGCACTGATTCTTGCGCTTCCAAAAGAGCACCTAACAATTTTTCACGATAAACTTGTTTATAGGGGCCATGTACCAATCGTTTACCAAACAATTTTAACTCGCCTGACATTCGTCGAAAATCACGATGTTTACGATCTTCTTTAATATCAAGCCATTCATTGCGAAGCAGCATCAATGGGAGCATCCACTCTTTTTCCTCATCATTTTGAATCATCGCCTGCATAGACTTATCTTGCTCAACCATCGTGCAAACATAGCAACCAAAGCGACTATCACCACAACTAGGTGTACTCGTATCAACAACTAAGGGACATTCACCATCGGCAGTAGCTCCTTGATACATATTAAGAAGCGCCTTATTATCAAAATTCCAAGGATTTTTCACTTGAGTGACATACATCCAAACATCATCATTTGTCCAATCAGCGACAGGGGTATAAATCCAACTATTGGGTAAACTAACATTCGTTGACAGTTTTTCTCTGGTACTGGTTTTCTCATGTTTTTTCATGCTAGTAGCACGCACCACACTTTCCGCTTTGCGAGTTCCCAGTACCAAAATAACCTGCCCATTTTGCCGAATAACATTATTGATAAAATTATTAGAAGGATTAATTTTAAGACGATTAGTACACCAACGGAATTTAGGACGAGGTGCGGGATAACCGCGTCCAATAAGATTAACCCAAAATCGGTCTTGAACTTCAGGAATTAAACGGTGTGCCGTAATCGGCAAATTCTGCTTAGTGGCAGCAATTCTCATTGCCTTTAAAGAATCCTCAACCCATAAAGCCACGATTGGATTTTCAACCAAGGTATCTGTGCTAATAACATAGACATGTTTAGTTCGTTTTTTGGCAGGCAGTTCAGAAATGGCATACCAAACCACTTGCAAAGCAGCCGTTGAATCTTTACCACCGCTATAGCCGATAACCCAAGGTATTTCATCACTTAAATACAGTTCTTGTGTGTGTTTAATTAATGCTTTGATGGTTTTTTTCAAACCACCAGCAAAAGCTGTTGGATGTTGCATTTTAATTTTCCATCTGTTGATTGTCTGAACTGTAGGGACTACCGAATAAATTAAGCCGGATTATCAATCTCAACATATTGATGCTCAACACCAAAAGCAGAGTCCAAATGTTCACCCAATGCCTGAACTCCATATCGTTCAGTCGCATGATGTCCGGCAGCGATATAATGCACACCCAATTCCCTCGCTTCGTGTACAGTACTTTCCGATATTTCGCCACTCAAATAGACATCCGCTCCCATTGCAGCCGCCTTCATTAAATATTTCTGAGCACCACCACTACACCAAGCTATTCGCTTAATTGGATGATTACCCGCAGAAATAACTAAAGCCTGTCTGGATAATACTTGTGAAACCTTGGCCGCAAATTGCGACAATGCAATTGGCTCATCAAGAGTGCCAATATTCCCTAAGCCCTGTTTATCCATGACATCAGTAGTCGTGATACCAAACATTCTGCCAAGACAGAGCACAAAATCAAAAAGACATAAATATTTACTGTGTGTATGTCAGTGTACAGTTAAACCCTACTTTAATAGCAAATTTATCATGTCTAAAGGGGCACTTTG
>JAUXCJ010000049.1 GCA_030618965.1 Thiomargarita sp. | reverse complement strand
TTCCAAAATCCACCTATAGAAATAGTCAAACAAGGCAGGCAAGCTATTGTTGATTATTATGCGGCATTAGAGGAACAATCTCGCCCTCTCAATGAATCCAAACTCATTTTCATTGGCGATGGTGCTGCGGGTAAAACTTCTTTAATGAAACGCTTGCTTGGACAAGAATTTAATCCCCAAGAATCTCAAACTCATGGAATTAATATCAATACTTTAGAACTAAAAGACAATAATAACAATGATATAAAACTCCATTGCTGGGATTTTGGCGGACAGCAAATTATGCACGCTACTCATCAATTTTTTCTCTCTAAACGTTGTTTATATTTGCTGGTTATTGATAGTCGGCGAGAAACCTCTGTCGATTATTGGCTAAAACATGTTCAAACTTTTGGTAAAGATTCCCCCGTAATTATCGTGATTAATAAAATTGACGAAAATCCTCATTTTCATTTATCACCGCGTAAGCTGAAACCAAATTTTCCTAATCTTAAAGATATTCAACGAGTTTCTTGTACTACCAAAGAAGGAATTAGCGAACTTAAAACCAAGATTCAAAATAGCTTAGCTGATATTGAACTAATCAACACCAAATTTCCAGAAAAATGGTTTAAAGTCAAAACTGCCCTAGCTGAAAAAGCTAAACAAGTTAATTTTACTAGCTTTGAAAGCTATGTTGATATTTGTCAAAAAAATGGTATTAATCAAGAATCTGAACAAAATACCTTAATCAACTTTCTCCATGATTTAGGAATCATAAATCATTTTCAAGACAAATGGTTACGCGAAACCAATGTCATCAATCCACAATGGCTAACCGAAGCTGTTTACACCATTATCAATGCTCCAAAACTCGCAAATAATGGCAAATTACACCGCGATGATTTGCAAAGCTTATTGAATCAAAAAATTTATCCAGAGCGTAAGCATGATTTTATTTTAGAACTCATGAAAAAGTTTGAAATCTGCTATGCCATTGATGAAAATAAATATTTATTACCCGACTTATTTCCATTTTTTTCTGAACCAGATTTTGAATTTGAAACCAAAAACAGCCTACGTTTTATACTTGAATATGATTTTTTACCAAAATCTATATTTACTCGTTTCATAATCAGAATGCACCGCGAAATTGTGAATAATACTTATTGGCGAACTGGTGTTTTACTGAAAGACTCTTTGAGCCAAACTTTAGCTTTAATAGAAACCAAGAACAAAAGTTTGATTTTAGAAATTAATGGCGAGAAAAAACGTGAATATTTAGCCATTTTATCATTTGCTTTAACAGATATTCAAAGTAATTTCAATAATTTAAAAGTAACAGAAAAAATCGGCTTACCTGATAATCCCGAACTTAGCGTCAATCACAATCATTTGCTAAAACTCGCCAAAAACGGACAAAGCGAATATTATCCAGAAAATTCAGATAAGTCTTATAAAATTAATGAACTACTCGGAATAGTTGAAGTTAAATCAGAAACTGAAGTTATGCAAATGTTGCAGAAAATTGTGAGAATGTTACAAGCACAAGGATTTAAAGAAGAAAAGGATTTATTAGATCATATTGATGAAGTGGTGAAGGTAAATCCTAGTTTTTGTGGAATTTCAGTTGATGTTAATAAGGCTGTGAAAAAGCTGTTTAAAAGAAGTTAAATAACCTGACGGAAACCAAACTATGATTCACATGAAATAGAAAACGGCATACATTACACCAACTACAAAAAATTATGGCAACTTATTTTTCAAGCGAGTGCCGATGCGAATTGCCAACTATTTATCACTTCTCATTCTAAAGAATGTATAGAAGCCTTTAATGAAGTTCAGCTTGAATATAACCAAGGTGCATACTTTGAATTTTATAAAAATCTCAAAACAGATATGATTACTGCTTCAAAAAGACAGAAGGAACAATTAAAAAGCCTGCCTTAATCCTATGTTATAACTCATCCCTGTAGTTAATGAACTACAAGGATTTTATATAAGCAAGGATAAGGCAAAACCTAAGCTGAACTGGGGTATTATCCTTATCTTACAATGCAATCCCTGTAGTTGTTTTTATAATTCAACTCTTTATACCCCCAAAACCCTTTGAACTCTAGCCTCAAGCTGGATAATATCGCGTTCAATGATAATTGAAGGACAAGAAAGGCGTTCATCATGGCATAAGCCTTGAATGATTATATTGAGGTGTTCAATATATGCCCTATTCAATGCAGCCTTACCCGGTTCAGAAACTAATGGAATCGCTGGTTGAACTAGCACAAGGCTTGTGAAAAATTTATGCGTGACGGCAAAACATTGGTTTAGATAAGCTTCTAACGCTAAAAAGTCAACTACAGTATCACCTTGGCATTCTGCCAGCGTATAAGCCATGAAATCTAAGGGCGTTCTATCGGTTACAAACGCTCCCTGTTTCCAAACCTCAACTGCTGCTTCTATCACTCGTTGTTGAATCCATAGGCGAGTTTTAAAATCAAGCGGTTGGGCTGGATCTAATCCATGTTGTTGAAAAACTGCACTGGTACTGGTTTTAAGGAAGGGTATTCCAGTTTTTTTGGAAATAGCTTCGGCTAAAGTGGTTTTACCAGTGCGGTGGCTGCCGCAAATTCCTATCTGCATACTGGACAGCTTGGATATTTTTTGCATTGTCTCCGATAACGGCGCGGAGATTTTTCTTTTAATTGATATTCAATAACCGCACAATTATGTTCCTTATAAGTAGCTGAAAAATGGTGTTTTCCTTTGCCTTTGGCTACAAAAAATAATGCGTCACCTTCGGCAGGATTCACAGCAGCATATAAGGCAGCACGTCCGGGCATTGCTATCGGAGTTGGGGTTAGTCCTTTGTTTTTATAGGTATTGTAAGGATTATTCACTTTTAAATCCCGTTTTCTAATATTGCCATCATAAGCTTCACCCAGCGCGTAAATCACTGTGGGATCAGTTTGTAAAAGCATACCTTTTTTTAAACGTCGCACAAAAACACCACCTACAAGCGGACGCTCTTCAGGAACTCCCGTTTCCTTTTCAATAATAGATGCCAGTATTAAAGCTTCATAAGAGGTTTTTAAGGGTAAATCAGCTTGCCGTTTTTCCCATGCCATTTCTAATTCAGTTTCCATACTCTTATAAGCTCGCTGTAAAAAAACGACATCGGTTGTACCAGTTGGAAACAAATAGGTATCAGGATAAAAACGCCCTTCTGGGTGCTGCTTTGGCCAGCCTAGTTTTGCCATAATGGCTTTATTATCAATATCACCAAGCGTTTGCACAATTTGTGGATGTTTTCGTACCGCTGCCAGCACTTGCCGAAAATTCCAGCCTTCGATTAAAGTCAAACTATGCTGTATCGTTTTTCCGGCTATGATAAGATTCAACAATTTCTGCGGCGTTGTTCCTTTTGGAACTAGATATTCTCCGCTTTTAATCAAATGTGCTTTTTGTTGATAGCGAGCCAATGCAACCCAAGAAAATGCAGCAGGATAATTAAGCAATTTTTTATCCATCAAATCAATGGCAATATGACGCAATCCTACACCTTGATCAACTGTATAATGGAAATCTTCATCAACGGGTAATGGGGCGGTGAGATGATATTGATAGATCCAATATCCCGCACCGCCTGCTATTATAGTCAACAATAATAGTAGGATAAATAGAATTCTAAACATTTATCCGTTCCACTTTTGAAACACTAAAGTGCCATTTGTCCCACCAAATCCAAATGAGTTCGACAAAACCACATTAATTGTCATTTCTCTCGCCTGATTAGGCACATAGTCCAAACCTTCACAGGCAGGATCAAGATTGACCAAATTAATCGTCGGCGGTGCAATTTGATCACGAAGACTTAAGACACAAAATACCGCTTCTAAGCCCCCTGCTGCTCCTAATAAATGCCCGGTCATAGATTTTGTTGAACTAATGGCTAATTTTTTGGCATGATCAGCAAATGCGTTTTTAATCGCCTGAGTTTCAACTTTATCACCAGCAGGTGTTGAAGTACCATGCGCGTTGATATAATCAATTGCTTCAGGGTTCAAACCAGCATTGTTCAAGGCATTTAACATACAACGCCGTGCCCCATCTCCGTCAGGTTGCGGTAAAGTCATGTGATAAGCATCGCCGCTCATACCTGAACCGATTAATTCAGCATAAATATATGCGCCACGCTGTTTTGCTATTTCATACGCTTCCAATACTAATACACCTGCACCATCACCAAGTACAAAACCATCACGATCTTTATCCCAAGGGCGGCTAGCGGTTTCAGGTGAATTATTACGCGAAGATAAAGCACGAGCAGCGGCAAATCCACCAATGCCCATTTCTGAACTGGCCATTTCTGCACCACCAGCAATCATCACATCGGCATCACCATATTCAATCAATCGGGCAGCACTACCAATATTATGTGTACCTGTTGAACAAGCGGTAGTTATAGCATAATTTGGGCCTTTGATACCGAATTTTACCGATAAATTGCCCGAAATCATATTGATAATATTACTCGGTACAAAAAAGGGTGAAATTCTACGGGGGCCACCACGAATATAAGCATTATGGCCTTTTTCAATACCAGGCAATCCGCCAATACCAGAGCCAACCGCTACACCTATCCGCTCGGCATTAGCTTCTGTAATTTCTAAGCCAGCATCTTCAATCGCTTCCACAGAAGCTGCAATCCCATAATGGATAAAAACATCCATTTTTTTGGCTTCTTTGTGGGGTAGGTACTTTTTGACATCAAACCCCTTTACCTGCCCTGCAAATTGCGTGGCAAAACCAGAAACATCAAAATCAGTAATGGTTGCTATTCCACTTTTTCCAGCTAGCGCGGTTTCCCAGCTTTCTTTTACAGTCAAACCTAGGGGGGAAACCGCGCCAATTCCAGTAACGACAACACGTCTTTTAGTCACTTTGACACCTTTACAAAAATAAAGCCCCGTGCGATGAGAGACGCAACGAGGCTTTTTGATCAATCAAACCAAATAAACTTATTCTTTTGAATTAGCTGTTATATAATCAAGCGCATTTTGTACCGTTTGAATTTTTTCAGCTTCTTCATCAGGAATTTCGCACTCGAACTCTTCTTCTAGTGCCATCACCAGTTCTACTGTATCAAGAGAATCTGCTCCGAGGTCTTCGACAAAAGAAGATGCGTTACTCACCTCTTCTTCTTTAACACCCAATTGTTCAATAACTATTTTCTTGACACGCTCTTCGATGGTACTCATATTACCCTCTTTATATTAGATTAAAAACACTTATTTATCAGTTAAAACTGATTAACTCATATACATGCCACCATTCACATGCAATGTTTCACCAGTAATATAAGCAGCCATTTTTGAAGCTAAAAATACTACTGATGAAGCCACTTCTTTTGCCTCACCCAGACGGTTTAGCGGAATTTGTTGCAAAATAGCTGTGCGTTGTGCTTCAGATAAGCCGCGCGTCATATCAGTATCAATAAATCCGGGGGCAACGGCATTAACCGTAATACCACGACTACCGACTTCTTGCGCTAAAGACTTACTAAAAGCGATCACCCCAGCTTTTGTCGCGGAATAATTCACTTGTCCCGCATTACCAGTCGCACCAACCACACTACTGATTGTGATGATGCGTCCATACCGAGCCTTCATCATGGCACGTAAACAAGCTTTAGATAAGCGATAAACCCCGGTTAAATTCGCATTGATGACATCATTCCAATCATCTTCACTCATTCGCATCAACAGTGTATCACGGGTAATACCAGCATTGTTCACCAAAATACTGGGCATTTCTTTGCCAAAACTGGTAACCAAAGTCTTGATTGAATCAGGATTAGCAACATCAAGCACTTTGCCTTCGCCTTTGATACCTTGCTCGTTCAAAGACTGTGTGATTCGCTCAGCACCAGCAGCGGTTGTAGCTGTACCATATACAATAGCCCCAGCTTGCCCTAAACCTAATGCAATCGCTTGCCCAATTCCACGACTAGCTCCAGTGACTAAAGCAATGTTGCCTGTTAAATCTATATTCATGCTGGCTGAACCTCCAATGCCTGTAAAGCCTCTTCTAATGTTTTAGAATCAACAATTGGTAAAGCCTTCATAGTGCGACGAGCAATGCGTTTATTTAAACCCGTCAACACCTTGCCCGGACCGCTTTCAAATAATAATGTCACACCATCATCAACCATTTTTTCAATAGTTTCAACCCAACGTACTGGATTATGAAGTTGACTTATTAAAGCTGTTTTAATCTCGGCGGGATTTGTTTTAATGGATACATCAACATTATGAATGACAGGAATTTTCGGAATAGTTATGTTCACTGAAGCCAAACGCTCTGCCATTTTTTCTGCGGCAGGTAGCATCAAGCTACTATGTGCTGGCACACTTACTTGTAATAATATAGCTCGCTTAGCACCAGCTGCTTTAGCCTGCGTTATCGCACGCTCAACAGCGGCACGATGCCCAGCAATAACAACTTGCCCGGGCGCATTAAAATTGACTGGTGAAACTACCTCATTTTCAGCGGCAGTGGCACAAATTTCAATAATTTGCTCATTTTTTAATGCCAAAATAGCCGCCATTGCGCCTTCACCTTCAGATACCGCAGCTTGCATAAAACGACCACGATCTTGTGCCAAGCTGATTGCATCTTTAAAATCTAATGCTCCTGCACAAACAAGAGCACTATATTCGCCGAAACTATGCCCAGCCATAACTGCGGGTTCAGCGTTAATTTGACTTTGCCAAATTCGCCAGACAGCAACGCCGCTGGCAAGCAATGCGGGTTGCGTTTTTTCCGTTTGATTTAACTGCTCTTCAGGGCCTTCTTGCGCTAATTTCCACAAATCATAACCCAATATTTCAGAGGCTTCATCAAAAGTGTTTTTGACAATAGAATAAGTCTGGTTTAAATCAGCTAACATACCAACCGATTGAGAACCTTGACCAGGAAAAACAAAAGCGTATTTCATGCAATTATATGTGATATATCAAAATGTTAAAACAACAGCACCCCAAGTAAAACCGCCCCCAACGCCTTCCAATAACAGCGTCTGTCCCCGCTGAATGCGCCCATCGCGCACTGCAACATCTAAAGCTAAAGGGATAGAAGCAGCAAAGTCGGAGGCCAAGCGGTCTTAGGAAGACAACATCATTTTTCAACTCCTTGGCTCACA
>JAUXCJ010000327.1 GCA_030618965.1 Thiomargarita sp. | reverse complement strand
GAGCCTTAACAAGAGAAACTATGGCGATTTTTGTTGGGCGTAGGGAAATCAGTACACGTATAGATTTGATGCTGCGAAATCGCCATAGTCCACCCATTTTACTTTATGGGCAACGACGGATGGGTAAAACCTCACTGCTGAACTTATTCAGTGAACTCTTGTCTGATCGCTATCTGCCGCTATTTGTTGATTTGCAAGGGCCAGTTTCATTCTCAACCGAGTATAGCGGTTTTTTATACAATCTCAGTCGTGCCATGATAAAGTCCGCCAATGACAATCGACAAATAAGTTTACCACCACTGAGCCGCGAAGCATTACAAAATGATCCTTTCAGTAAGTTTGATGAATGGCTGGATGATGTCGAAGCCGGTATTGAAGAACGAACAGTGTTGCTGACTTTTGACGAATTTGAAGCCTTAGATCATGTATTCCAGATAGGACGCTTAGATAAACATTTGATATTAGGCATGTTTCGTCATATTATTCAGCACCGTTCACGCTTTAAAATCGTGATAACAGGTGCCTATCGCTTGGAAAATTTCCCAGATTGGGCGAATTATTTAAATAATGCTGAAACAGTCACACTGAGTTATCTAAAAGATAGTGAAGCCAGAGAATTGATTGATAACACTATAAAATCAATTAGCTATACCGCTGAAGCGACTCAACATATTTTAGAATTAACGCATTGTCATCCAGCTTTAGTGCAATGGTTGTGCAAGGAAATAGTCATTTTAAAAAATGAACAGCCGCACCTGGTGCGAAATGTCATAAAAACCGAAGATGTAAAAGCAGCAGTACAGCCAGTTTTAGAACATGCGAGGAGTCAATTTTCCTCTCTATTTACTTCGCGTTCGCCGCTGGAATCTAAGATATTGCATTTACTCGCAGCGCAAGGAGAAGAGGCGGTGCTGAATCGAGAAGAGTTCCAAGAAGAAAACCTAGAAGAGGCTTTAGCAAATTTAGTAGATTGTGAATTGATTGAATCAACGTCGGCGGGCTATCGTTTTCAGGTAGAAATGTTTCGGCGATGGGTGGTTAATAAAGGGTAATAGCTAATTATAGGTATTCAGATAAAGATTTTGGTCCAAACCTCAGAGGTTTTGGAAACCTCTGAGGTTTTTAGAGCGTGACATTTATCTGAAAGTCTATATGTTAGAATTAATTGTCAATTTACTTCAAGGATAATGCTATGAAAAAAGTTGCTCCGTTACGTTATGATGTGATTTTTAAGAAGGCTTTTGGTAATCCAGAAATGTTTACCGCCTTAGTCAGTGATCTTCTTGAGTTCAAGCTTGAAATTGACAAGGTGGAAAATGATAAGGTTTTTGTGCCTTCAGTTGGTCAAGTAGCAACCCGATTTGATTTGTTTGCTGAAGATAAAAAAAATCGAGTGATTGTTGAAGTGCAACATGCTCATTATTCAGATACTTATGAGCGTTTTGTTTATTATCAATGCACTGCAATGGCAGAAACAATTGCTAGTTCAAGTAACTATGGTTTTCCTGTGACAGTCGTCACTTTAGTTTTTTTTACTGGCAAAAAAGCTCCAAATCCAAATGGTAGTGGTATTTTGGTTCATGATTTTGAACCGAGAGATATTGCAGATGGTGAGGTAGTTGAGGGGGTTTATAGGAAAAAACATCGACTGATTTTTGTTTTTACGAACTCTGTCAAAAAGCAGAAAACTCCCCAAAATTATCTTGAATGGATGCGGGCAATTGATGATAGTTTAGATGAAGAAGTTAATGAGGATGATTATTCTAATCCTCATATTAGCCGTTTGTTTGAAATGATTGAAACAGATCAGATTACTCCTGAAGAACGTGCTGATATGAAAGATGAGTACAATCAGGAAGAGTTGCTTAAAGAAAGCAAGCTGGAAACCGCTCGCAATTTCAAAGTTCTTGGTGTTTCCGAGGAAACGATAGCCAGTGCAACTGGGTTGAGTTTGGATGAGGTGATGGCGTTGTAAGAGGTGAAAAGCTCCTTGGCATTGTAATGTGCTAAGGGGCTTTTTTTGTGAAGGGTATAATAAGGTTAAAGGAGAAAAATGAAAAAATGAAATTTATCAAAACGATTGTGTTGATGCTTGTTATATTTTCGGTATTGGGAGGGCAGGCAGAAGAAATCTCGCCAGAGCAGTCTCTTCTCAATCCCGCCCTTGAGCATTTACAAGAAGAAGGAAAGAAAGCCTATTACAAATCTGATTACCAAATAGCTTTAGAAAAATTTGAAACCGGGTTACAACAAGCGCGTGAAATAGGTGACAAGCGTTACATTAGTGACTTTATTCGTAAAATAGGCGTCGTGTATGACGAATTGGGACAATATCAAAAAGCCTTGGATTATTTCCAGCAAGCTTTAGCTATAGCCAGCGAAATCGGTTACAAACGTGGGATTGGAAATAGCCTAAATAATTTCGGCTTGGTGCATGACCATTTGGGACAATATCGAAAATCTTTGGATTATTACCAGCAAGCTTTGAAAATTCGACGCGAAATTGGTGAAAAAGGTGAGATTGGAGATATCCTAACTAACTTCGGCGTAGTGTACAGTAATTTGGAACAACACCGGAAAGCCTTGGATTATTTCCAGCAAGCTTTAGCTATACACCGCGAAATCGGTGACAAATACGGGAAAGCTGCTGACCTAAATAATCTTGGCGTGGTGTACAGTGATTTAGGACAATATCAAAAATCCTTGGATTTTTACCAGCAATCTTTGAAAATTCAACGCGAAATCGGTGATAAAAAAGAGATTGGAAATAACCTAACTAACCTCAGCTTGGTGTACTACGATTTGGGAAAATACCAAAAAGCCTTGGATTATTACCAACAAGCTTTAGCTATATACCGTGAAATCGGTAACAAACGTGGGATTGGAAATAACCTAACTAACCTTGGTTTAGTGTACAACAAGTTGGGACAATCTCAAAAAGCCTTGGATTATTACCAACAAGCTTTGGAAATCAGACGCGAAATCGGTGATAAAAAAGAGATTGGAAATAACCTAACTAACCTCGGCTTGGTGTACTACGATTTGGGACAATACCAAAAAGCCTTGGATTATTTCCAGCAATCTTTGCCTATATACCGCGAAATCGGTAACAAACGTTGGGTTGGAAAAATCCTAAATAACCTTGGCTTAGTGTACGACAAGTTGGGACAATCTCAAAAAGCCTTGGATTATTACCAACAAGCTTTGGAAATCAGACGCGAAATCGG
>JAUXCJ010000318.1 GCA_030618965.1 Thiomargarita sp. | reverse complement strand
TTTTAGCCTCGGAATTTATTCCGAGGCTGACAATAGTTTACAGAGTACTATGTTGCAACATTTCTTCTGCATGTGCCAAAGTTTGCAAAGTAATTTCTATACCGCCTAGCATACGTGCAATTTCTTCAACACGTTGTTTATGCTCTAAAATATTTATTTTTATATGGGTACTTTGTAAGTCAAAGCTTTTGCTGACTTGTAAATGATGATGGCCTTGGCTGGCCACTTGTGGCAAGTGGGTGATACATAGTACTTGGCGTTGTTCTCCTAAATGCTTCAATAATTGTCCAACAATTTCCGCAACGCCACCACCGATACCGACATCGACTTCATCAAAAACTAAAATGGGAACTCCACTACGTTGGGCGGTAACTACCTGTATTGCTAAACTAATTCTTGATATTTCACCACCAGAAGCAACTTTTTGCAGTGGTTTCGGCGAATGTCCGACGTTGGTACTGACTAAAAATTCAATAATATCAGTACCAGTTGCGCTAGGGGAAGCTTCTTCGTCGGCTGTGACATTGATCACTAATTGTCCCCCCGCTAAGCCTAATTGTTGCATTTCGGCGGTGATTTTGTCGGCCAATTGTTGTGCTGTTTCGACACGTTCTTGATGCAAGGTTTTCGCAATAATTTTATATGCTTGCAAGGCTTCGACAAGTTCCGCTTTTAAACGAGTAGCGTTTTCTTCAAAATTTTCTAGTTCAGTCAACTGATGCGTCAATTTTTCAAAATGTTCAGGTAAATCTGCAACACGAACTCGGTGTTTTCGAGCGATGTTTTGAAGTGTGGCAATTTGTTGTTGTAGCTCTTGTAAGCGAGACGTATCTAAGTCCATAGAGTCCAAATAGTGGCGCAATTCTCCTACCGCTTCTTGAGTTTGAATTATGGCATTGTCTAATAAGTTGGTAATATTGGAAAGTTGCGAATCATGTGCTTGTACATTTTCTAAGGTATGATTGGCTTGACTCAGGCAAGAGAGCGTTGAACCAGTTTCATCGTTATCAAGCAAGGAAAGTGCCATTTGGCTACTTTCTAATAATTTTTGGGCATTAGCCAAACGACTATGCTCTTTTTCAAGGCTGTCTAGGGCTGTTAAATCAAAAGGTTCTATTTCTTCTAGCTGATAGCGCAAAAAGGCAATTTTAGCTTCACGATCTTCACCACCCAAGGCTTCCAAAGCCGTTTTCAGTGATAGCCAATGTTGATAAGCTTGCATCACTTGTTCTAAAAGGCTGGCATCGGAGGCCATATCATCAACTAATTGACGTTGTATCTCGTGTTTTAACAGGGATTGATGAGCATGTTGACCATGAATATCTATTAAAAATTCGCCTAATTGACGCAAAGTTTGCACAGAAACTGGCTGATCATTAATATAAGCCCGTGAGCGTCCATTTTGATTAATGACACGACGCACAAAACATTCATCACCATAGTCTAATTCTTGTTGTTTTAACCATGTTTGTGCTATAGGAGGTAAAGAAAAAATGGCATTAACTTGTGCCGTTTGGCAGCCTTGTCGCACAATGCTTGTATCGGCTCTGTCACCAAGTACCAAGCTGAGGGCATCAATTAAAATGGACTTACCCGCGCCAGTTTCGCCACTTATTATGGTAAGTCCTTTTTCAAATTGAAGTTTCAAGTGTTCAACAATGGCAAAATTTTCGATCTGTAGATAGTGCAACACTTTTTATTGTCAGTTATTTAGTTAAAGAATGTGACCCCTCCCCCTAGCCCCCTCCCGCTGAGAGGGGGGATCAAAACCTAAGGCAAAAACGCCGTTGGTGCTTTATCGTCCCCCCTCCCAGCGGGAGGGGGCTAGGGGGAGGGGCACACTCGAATTAAATTGATTTACTCCAGTCCAATTTAGCACGTAGCGTGGCATAATGATCATGCCCTTGTGGGTGAATTAAGGTGATGTGCTGGTACTTTTTAATCACAACACGATCACCTGGCATCAGTGTTTGACATAGAGCACCATCCCCGTTCAGTTGCGCTTCTCCCCTTTGCTCAAGAGCAATATGCAGTTCAACACAACTATCAGCATCAATCACGAGTGGACGACTGGTGAGTGTGTGCGGGCAAATGGTTACCAGCACTAAAGCATTTAAGCCTGGATGGATTATTGGTCCACCCGCTGATAGTGCATAAGCGGTTGAACCTGTCGGTGTTGACACCACTAAACCATCGGCACGTTGGCAATTGACAAAATGCCCATCAATCATGGTTTCAAAGATTAACATATGCGACATATTGCCGCGATGAATAGTTATATCATTCAAAGCATTACAATATGAAAAACATTGATTATCACGATAAGCTTGGGCAGAAAGTAAAAAGCGATTTTCTTCAATAAAAAGACCGCTTAAAATATCAGCCAAATATTTTTTCATGGCATTCGGACAAATATCAGTCAAAAAGCCTAAACGTCCTAAATTAACGCCTAATAAGCGAACATCATACTTGGCTAATAAGCGAGCGGCTTGTAACAGCGTTCCATCGCCGCCAATTACAATGACTAAATCACAGCGGCTACCTAATGCCTCAGAATTAGGGACAATATTTAAATCAGTTTGGGAAAATAATTCTGCGCTAGGTGCATCAATCAATATATCCAACTGATATTTCAGTAAAAACTTGACCAATATTTCTAGGCACTTTTTAACTTGTGCGTCATTGCGTTTAGTAATAAGCCCGATATTTTTAAACATAGTCATTATATGTGAATTTTATGATTTTTGTGAGTAAAACAATATCACATAAATCACATAAATCACATAAATCACAGTGCTTAACTGCTAAATTACTCAACACGCCTTGAACCCCTAATGACTTATCCCCATAACTGCCCGACTCAAACATAATAAGATTATAATTATCAAAATTTAAGATGTCTTTTAGGATAAATTCCAAATTAAGTGAATTTAATAAAATTATTGAAAGGATTTTATATGGCGAAAGATGAATCTCAAAAAAATGCAAACCCCAGCCCCCCTGAAACTGAGGCGGTGATTGAAGCGGTTGCTGAACTGGCTGAAACTGAGGCTGAAGTAGTTACTCCATCTATTGAAGAATTAACCCTTCAATTAGCTGAGGCAAAGCAAAAGGCCGAAAATAATTGGGAAAGCCTGTTACGCAAACAGGCAGATTATGACAATTTGCGAAAACGCACAGCACGCGAATTAAAGAATGCGCGTCAATTTGCGCTAGAAAAATTTGCCACTGAATTACTTGTTGTAAAAGACAGCATAGAATTAGGCATAGATGCTGCGAATCAAACTGAAACTAGCC
>JAUXCJ010000210.1 GCA_030618965.1 Thiomargarita sp. | reverse complement strand
ATTTCAGGTATTGCATTTAATCGTGATGAAAGTAAATTAACCCTATTAGGCGTACCAGATCAACCTGGGATTGCTTATAATATTTTAGGGTACATCGCAGATGCCAACATTGAAGTGGATATGATTATCCAAAATATCGGGGCGGATGGCACAACAGATTTCACTTTCACAGTGCATCGTAATGACTACCAAAAAGCCCTAGATATTCTGCACAGTAACACCAAAGATTTAGGAATCCGTGAAGTCAAAGGTGATAATCATATTGCGAAAATTTCCCTTGTGGGTGTTGGAATGCGCTCACATGCCGGTATTGCCAGTACTATGTTCAAAGCGTTAGCGGACGAAGGTATTAACATCCAAATGATTTCAACCTCTGAAATCAAGATTTCAGTCGTTGTACATGAAAAATACTTGGAATTAGGGGTTAGGGCGTTACATACTGCTTTCAATTTGGATAAATAAACGAGAAATTAGAGAGTCTAGCTTGTCGCTTAAAAAAGGAGAGAATTTATGTTGATTTTGACAAGGCGTGTTGGTGAATCATTGATGATAGGTGAAGATATAACAATAACGGTATTGGGCGTTAAAGGCAATCAAGTACGAATTGGGGTTAATGCGCCCCGAGAAGTGCCTGTTCACCGTGAGGAAATTTATCATCGGATTCAACAAGAAAAAGTTGAAAGCAACGACTCAAACGAATGATAATTTCCTCCTCTAGGGGGAGGGGGCAAAGTAGGTTTAAACTATTTGTTTTGATTTTTTTAAAAATTTTTTAAGCCTGCTTTTACGCCGAGTATGCCATAAACGCCCCACCTGTATGCGCCATAACAAAATAATCGTAAAGTAGCCAATCAATGCGCTGACTGTACCTACTATCAAACAGCCTAACAATAGTGGCTCCCAAACATGTCCCAAGGTTTGGGAAATCCATTCTTGAGAGGCACTGAATTCAATTGTTTGAAGAGGTTCATTAAGTACAGCCGCACCTACCTTATAAGCAAAATAGAATGCTGGTGGTATAGTGATAGGATTTGTGAGCCAAACCAAGCTGACTGAAATTGGTAAATTCACGCGGAACAGTATCGCCAGTGCGGCAGCTAATAACATTTGCATTGGCAAAGGTATAAAAGCTAAGAATAAACCGACGGCTGTGCCACCAGCTAATGATCGTCTATTAAGATGCCATAAATTGGGATCATGGAGCAGTGTCCCAAAAAATTGCAGGTTTGGATGAGATTTTATCTTAGAAACGGCTGGTAATCTTTGCTTAAAAAAATTTTTCATAGGCTGTCGTAAAATTCAAAGTTTAAAATTTATAATCTAAAAATGCGTTTAGCCACTATCGCTTTTCTCATAGGCATATTGTTTTGCCAAACCCTCAATCGCTTGCCTGAAACCGAATGGACTCATCTTGTCTTTATTTTTCCCTTAATTATAATTATTTTAGTTGGGATATTACCACGTTATCGTCTCATTTTGTTCCTGATTCTAGGATTTATATGGACGCTATGGCGTGTTGACATGATATTAGCACAAAAATTTCCCCAGTCGATTGAAAAGCAGGATATTACTATTAGCGGTATGATTATTAATTTACCAGAATCAAATCACTATCGTTGGAGATTTGACTTTGCGCCGAAACCAATGGAAATTTGGCTAAATCCCGGCATTATACGTTTATCTTGGTATGGCAAACCTCCACAAGCCTTACGCCCCGGACAACATTGGCAATTAACAGTTCGCTTAAAACCAGCGCGTGGCTTACTTAATCCTGGTGGGTTTGATTATTCTAAGTATTTATTTATTAATCGAATTATGGCGATTGGCCATGTGCGTCCAAAAGGCAATTCGCGCCTATTAAGCGAAGCTTCACCATTTAATATAGATAATCTACGTTACCGTTTAGCTGAAGAAATAGAGAAAGTATTAGACAATAAAGCCAGTACCTCCATGATAATTGCTTTGGCGGTAGGTGATAAGCACGGGATTACGCCAGAACAAATCGACATTTTACAAAAAACTGGGACAATCCACCTAATGGCAATTTCAGGCTTACACATTGGCTTTATTGCTTGGTTAGCTTTTTGGATAGGGAGTTTTTTCTATAAAAATCAAGCAGCCTTATTATTGTTCCCAGCCCCCCGTTTTGCCGCCTTATTCAGCCTCACCGCTGCATTTAGTTACGCACTGCTAGCAGGATTTTCATTACCCACACAACGCGCCTTCATTATGGTTGCAGTAGTAGTATTTGGCATAGTATTTGCGCGTCGAACTGCTATTTCAGTAATCCTAGCATTGGCCTTATTTTTAGTATTACTATGGGATCCTTTAGCAGTTTTATCAGCGGGACTTTGGTTATCATTTGGGGCAGTTGCCGTGATTTTCTACGCACTAAATGGTAGACGAGAACCGCAACAATCATCTCTAAGCAAATGGGGGCTGGGTACATTGAAAACGCAATGGGCAGTTACTTTGGGACTTTTTCCAATTTTATTAGCAATCTTTGGCTACATTCCATTAAGTTCGCCACTTGCCAATTTCATCGCCATCCCTTGGGTAAGTTTTGTGGTTGTACCATTAACTTTACTAGGAACAGCACTGATTTTAGTTTTTCCCACTTTAGCTAGTATATTATTAAATATTGCAGCGGATACGCTTGATGCGCTTTGGGTTTCAATGGATTATCTCGCCACTTTTGAATGGAATCTCTGGCAACAACACATACCGCCGACATGGACAGTCGTAACTGCGCTAATAGGCATAGCGATTTTACTCTTACCGCGTGGATTTCCAGCACGCTGGCTGGGAATAATCTGGATTATACCCATTTTTTTTATCCTACCAACCCATCCCAATCGCGGAGAAGTTTGGTTCACTCTACTAGATGTTGGACAAGGATTAGCCGCAGTAGTACGCACTCAAAATTACGTCTTAGTCTATGACACAGGGCCAAAATTTCGCAGCGGTTTTAATACCGGCAAAGCCGTAGTTGTACCTTTCTTACGAGCTAAAGGCATACAAGAAATTGACAAACTTGTTATTAGTCATGGAGATAATGACCACAGTGGCGGGGCGGATAGTGTGCTAGAACAATTAACAGTTAATCAAGTGCTGACTAGTACACCAAAACGCTTTCAAAATAGCCTACTATGTCAAGCAGGACAATATTGGCGATGGGATGAAGTTGATTTTGAAATCTTACATCCTTCCCACCCCACCGAGTTCATAAAGAAAAATAATCACAGTTGCGTCTTAAAAATCACAACACAAGGAGCTAGCCTATTATTACCTGGAGATATTGAAACAGCGGTAGAATATCAAATAATTAGAAAATACCCCAAGGCATTAAAAGCCGATATTTTAATTGCCCCCCATCATGGCAGTGGCACCTCATCAAACCAAGCTTTTATTGACACAGTACAACCAAAAATTGCTTTATTCTCGACAGGCTATAAACATCGATTTGGACATCCCAAAAAATATATTGTAGAACGCTATCGCCGTCGAAACATCAAACTATGGAATACAGCGGAAGTGGGAGCGATTAGTTTTCGCTTATCAAAAAATGGCATTTCGGAACCTAGCTTAGCGCGTGAAACAATGCGACGCTATTGGCATAAGTAATTTAACATTAAAGATTTATCTAAAGGCTAAATTAAAAATATGTACCAAGATATTTTGAATTTTTGGTTCGAGGAAATCGAACAATCACTATGGTGGGCTAAGGACGAACAGTTTGATCAGTTAATAATTGAAAGATTTTCAGAGGTTCATACTCAAGCAATTCATTGTGAGCTTTTTGAATGGAGAAAAATAGCCGAGGGGAGGTTGGCTGAAATTATTGTTTTGGATCAATTCTCAAGAAATATGTTTAGAAGTTCTCCTTTGTCTTTCGCTTATGATTCATTGGCTTTAGCTCTATCTCAAGAAGCAATTTTAGTTGGGGCAGATAAAGAGTTAAGTCCAATTCAGAGGAGTTTTCTATATTTACCTTTTATGCACAGCGAATCTTTAAAAATACATGAAATAGCTATGGGCTTGTATAAAAAAAATGGAATTTCATCCAATCTTGATTTCGAGATAAAACACCAAGAAATTATCAAAAAATTTGGTCGATATCCTCATAGAAATAAAATATTAGGCCGGATGTCAACTGAGAAAGAGATTGAATTTTTGGAACAGCCCGGCTCGGGATTTTAAAGAGTCTCAAAGCGAAAACTATCATTTTTCAACGACAATAATAACAATACTTCGGACAATTT